>CALWZY010000009.1 GCA_944386155.1 uncultured Clostridia bacterium
ATATCTTTACCGTCTAAATTTTTAGATATTTCGGTAGTACTATTTTCTAATAATGCATCAAGTGGTGCAGTAAATGTTTCTTCTGCTTTTGACATTGCTGAGAAAAGTTTAGATTTTTTTGTAAAATTAACTTTTCCTGTGCAAATGAAGAAAACAAGAGCAGCAATTACAAGAACTAAAACAACAGCTATGCCTATTATAATAAATTTCTTTTTAGATTTTTTTGGCATTTTTGACTCTGAATTAACTTCAGGAGTTTGTTTGTTTAATTCTTCATCCATAATAATTCTCCCTTCTTAAAATTAGTTTTATATAAAATTTTATAAAAAAATATTATATACAAATAAATTATTCAATTATTGGCGTATATGTATGACTATAAGTTTCTTCTCCTATTTTTACATCTAAATCTATTGTATATTTAATTTTACCTTCTGATTCTTCATAATCACTTCTTATAGAAAAGTTATCTATTTTCTCTCCTATTAAAGTTTTATCATAATATAATTGTTTATCTATTAATCCTATTGTCTTAGTCTTTTTATTCTCTCCATCACGTATCATTACTCTGATTGCAGAACATGAATCATCCTCATCTTCTAGTTTTTCAAAAAAATAAGAACCATTCACATTTTCATAATTTCCGAATTCTATTCCTACTAAGTTTTCATCTTTAAATAATGTAAGTAATGATAAATTTATTTTTGAATAAACATTAGAATAGCTAGTATCATCTTGAATGTCCATAACATTATTATAAAAAAATGTAGTTATTCTTCCGATAATTACTGCTATTATAAGTAATGCTCCAACATAAATTATAAGACTTATAACTGTTACTCCATCTTCTTTTTTCATATGTACACCTCTTTTATATAATATATTATAGCTTAAAATATTGCAACTATTTTTCTATTTAAAAGAGCAAAAAAATAAGCATAAATCGAAATAATTTATGCTTATTTTTTGTATATATTTTTGTATATATTTAAATATAAGATTATTGTAATTCAACAACAGCTCCAGCTTCAACAAATTTAGCTTTCATTTCTTCAGCTTCGTCTTTGCTTACTCCTTCTTTAACTGCTTTTGGAGCACTTTCAACTAAATCTTTAGCTTCTTTTAATCCAAGTCCTGTAATATCTCTTACAACTTTGATTACAGCTATTTTATTAGCTCCAGCTTCTTTTAATACTACGTTGAATTCTGATTTTTCTTCAGCTCCTGCAGCAGCTCCTCCTGCTACTGGTGCTGCAGCTGCAACTGCAGATACTCCATATTTTTCTTCAATTCCTTTAACTAATTCTGATAATTCGATAACTGTTAAGCTATCAATTTCTTCTAACATTTTTTCTATTTTTTCACTCATTTTAAAATCCTCCATTTTTAATTAATTTTTTTATTTAAATTTAATTTTTAATTTGTAATTTAAGTATACAACTCTATTAATTTTAACTTATTTGATTTAATTAAATATACTTAATTTTTAGTAAATTAAGCTTGTTCTTTTTGCTTTGCAACTTGATCAAGTGCAACAGCAAGTTTTGAAATAGTTCCAAGTAAGCTTCCAGCCAATTTTGAAAGTAATTCTTCTCTTGATGGAAGTTTTGCTAATGTTATTAATTCTTCAGCAGAAACTACTTTACCATCAATTACTCCACCTTTGATTTTGTAAAAATCATTATTCTTAGCATATTCATAAACTGCTTTAAGTGGTGCTAAGTAATCATCTTCTGCAGTTATTACTGCAGTTGGTCCTACTAGCATATCATCTAATCCTTCGATTTTACTTTCTTTAAGAGCTCTTCTTGTAATATTGTTTTTAATTACAGAATAACTTCCATTTGCATTTCTTAAGTTTTTTCTTAATTCTGTAACATCTGCAACATTAATTCCTCTGTAATCTGTTAAAAGAATTAAAGATGATTTTTGCATTTTTTCAGCTAATTCTTTTACTTGTTCTTCTTTTTGTTTTAGTATAACTTCACTAGCCAATGTGTTTACACCTCCTATATTTATATATACATTTTTTTAAAATAAAAAACTTCAATCTGCCAAATCTCGAGGCAAATTGAAGCTACAAAAATTATACTTCACATTTCACCTCGGTAGGACTTACAAATGCCTACTGTCTTTGGCAAGTAACTTATTTATTTAAATTATTTTTGGTTTATAAATAAACCAGGACCCATTGTTTTTGAAATGGCTACACTCTTAATATATTGTCCTTTTGCAGCAGCTGGTCTAGCTTTAATTATAGCATCTATAATTGTGTTATAATTTTCTACTAATTTTTCAGCTCCAAAAGAAACTTTTCCAAATCCTAAGTGAATAATATTAGTTTTATCTAATCTATATTCTACTTTACCAGATTTAATTTCATTTATAGCTTTTGTAACATCCATTGTTACTGTTCCAGATTTAGGGTTTGGCATTAATCCTTTTGGTCCTAATACTTTACCTAATCTTCCTATAACACCCATCATATCAGGTGTTGCTACGATTACATCATAATCGAACCAATTTTCTTTTTCAATTTTTGGTACTAATTCTTCAGCTCCAACATAATCTGCTCCAGCAGCTTCAGCTTCTTTTGCTTTATCTCCTTTTGCAAAAACTAAAACTCTTAATGTTTTACCTGTTCCATGAGGAAGTACAACTGTTCCTCTAACTTGTTGGTCTGCATGTTTTGAATCTACACCTAATTTAACATGTAGTTCAACTGTTTCATCGAATTTTGCTTTTGGCATTTTTTCGATAATTTCAATTGCTTCCTTAGCATCATATAATTTTGATGAATCAACTAATTTAGCACTTTCTTGATATCTTTTTCCTCTTTTCATTTCTTTCCTCCTTTGGTACAAACGAGTATCTTACTCTCCCAATTTATTTTATTTTTATTTTTAACTTAAATAAAATTTCTTTTACTAGTCAACTACTACAACACCCATTGATCTTGCAGTTCCTTCTACCATCTTCATTGCGCTTTCTATTGAAGCAGCATTTAAATCAGGCATTTTTTGTTCAGCTATTTGTCTAACTTGTTCTTTAGTTATGTTAGCAACTTTTTCTTTATTTGGTTTTCCTGAACCTTTTTGGATTTTTATAGCTTTTTTAATTAAAACTGCAACTGGTGGAACTTTTGTAATAAATGTAAAAGATTTATCTTTGTAAACAGTAATAACTACTGGGATTATCATTCCAGGTTGATTAGCTGTTCTATCATTGAATTCTTTAACAAATTGCATAATATTAACACCACTTGATCCTAATGCTGGTCCTACTGGTGGAGCTGGTGTTGCTTTTCCTGCTTCTATTTGTAATTTAATTACATTGATTACTTCCTTCTCTGCCATTATCTTAGCACCTCCTTCTACTGAAAAATACTAATCAATTTTTTGCACTTGTGAAAATTCTAATTCTACTGGAGTTTCTCTTCCAAACATAGAAACTAAAACTTTTACTTTATGCTTTTCTTTGTTAATTTCTTCTACTATACCTACGAAGTTTTCTAAAGGTCCGTTTATAACTCTTACATTATCATTAACATCATAATCGATGTTTACTGGAACTTCATCAAATCCCATGTTTCTTATCTCTTCATCTGTAAGAGGAATAGGATCTGTTCCTGATCCAACGAAACCTGTTACACCTCTAGTATTTCTAACTATATACCAAGACTCTTCTGTTACTATCATTTTTATTAAAACATATCCTGGGAAAACTTTCTTTAAATTCGTTTTTCTCTTACCATCTTTAATTTCAACTTGTTCTTCCATTGGAACAACTATATTAAAAAAGTAATCTTCAAGTTCACGATTTTTAATAGTTTTTTCTAAGTCTGTCTTAACTTTATTTTCATAACCAGAATATGTATGAACAACATACCATCTTGGTTCTAAGTTTTCATTACTTTGAGACATCTCTTAGCCTCCTTTAAACTATATTTTTACTCATCTGTTCCTTCTTCTACTGTATTTTCAGACTCATCTGTATTATCTTCTTCTGCTACATTATTAGTTGTATCTTCTTCTACTGCATTTTCAGTAGTATTTGTTGTATTTGTATCAGAATTTTCAACTTTTTCTATAACAGATTCTGCTTTACCCATAATGAACTGATATCCGTTATCGAAAGCTACATCTAAGCAAAATACTATAGCAGCTGTAATTAAAATCATACCGATAACAACGCTTGTATTATTAACAAGTTGTTTAGGTGTTGGCCAAACAACCTTTTTTAATTCAGCTCTAAACTCTTTGAAAAAACCTTTACTATTATCTTTTCTTGTTTTTTCTTTCTTTGATTTTTTTGTATCTTTAGCCATTTCATTTCCTCCTTAAAGGACTATACTATTTTGTTTCTTTGTGTGTTGTACGTTTTTTACAGTATTTGCAGTATTTAACTATCTCTAATCTGTCTGTGTTGTTTCTTTTATTCTTAGATGTCATATAATTTCTTCTCTTGCATTCTGTACATTCTAATGTAATAGATTCTCTTGGTCCCTTTGCAGCCATTTACTACACCTCCGTTTACTTTTTGTGAAGCTTTTTTATATTATTTTTTATAACGATGTGAGCATAAAAATTAATTATGCTATAATACTGTATCACAAAACGCAAATCATGTCAACAATTTCAGCAATTTATTTAGTATTTTTTTACTTATTTTTTATAAACTATAAAATACTACAAAAAGGAAGTCTTTTTTAGACTCCCTTTTATATAATTACTTATTAAATATAATTATGTCTTATTTCCAACTACGTAGTATCCTACTCCTCTTTTTGTTATTAATATCTTTGGATTTGCTTTATCTTTTTCTATTTTATCTCTGATTCTATTTACTGTAACATCAACTGTTCTTATTGCTCCAACATAATCATCATAACCCCAAACCTTTTTAAGAAGCATTTCCCTTGTTACAACTTCTCCTGGTTGAGCTGCTAAGTATTTTAAAACTTCAAATTCTTTTATAGTTAAATCTACAACTTCACCTTTAACTCTTGCTTCAACTTTCTTAAGATCTAGTGTTAAATCTCCAACAACTACTAGATTAGCATCTTGCTCTGGAGATTCTTGAACAGTATTTGTAGTATTTGCAACTTCTGGAGTAATAATCATTTCTGATTTTCTTAAATTAGCCTTTATTCTCGCCATAACTTCTCTAATTTTAAAAGGTTTTGTTATATAATCATCTGCTCCCATCTCTAGACCGACAACTTTATCTAATTCTGTATCTTTAGCAGATATCATTAATATTGGTACATTTAAAGAATATCTTATTCTTTTACATACACTTATTCCATCCATTTTTGGTAACATTACATCTAATAAAATTAAATCTGGTTTTTCCTTTAGTGCGATATCAACTGCTTGAGCTCCATCATAAGCTTGCAATGTGTTATATCCTTCTTTTTGAAGATTATACACTAAAAGTTCCATTATACTTTCCTCGTCATCTACGACTAAAATTGTTTTTTTATTAAAGCCAAAATCTAAATCTTCCACTTAAGATACCCCTTTCTTTTATGACCTTTTTTATAGATACTTAATTTATATCATAAATGAATTTTTTGTACAAGTTATTTTTACATTTTTTTTACATTTCTATATCAATTGTAAAATCTCTGTTATTGTCTAGTAATTCTATATAGTCTTTTTCAGATATTAAACCATTTATTCTAATTGTTTTTTTCTTTGCATTATTTTCTACATTTTTAATATTTATCCTATATATAGAATTCTTATATTGATATCTTAATGAAAATCCGTCCCAACTATTAGGTATTTTAGGTTCAATATATAACTTATTTCCTTTTATTTTAATCCCTAAAATATTTTCTACTATGACTTTATAATACCAACTAGCAGCTCCAGTATACCATGTCCAACCTGCTTTTCCATACATATCTTTATTAGTATATACATCTCCTGCTAATACATAAGGCTCTGCCTTATATACATTTACTAATTCAATATTATTAGTATGCATAATTGGATTTAACATATTAATATATTCAAAAGCTTTATCATTAAGTCCGAGCTTTAAAAAAGCAAGACAAGACCATATAACTCCGTGAGTATACTGTCCTCCATTTTCTCTTACTCCTGGCTTATACTTACTAATATATCCTGGATCATATTCTTTATTTTCAAATGGTGGATCAAGTAATTTAATGATTTTATTTTCTCTGTCTATTAAATATTTTTCTACATTATCCATTGCTATTAATGCTTTCTTTTGTTCTCCCGCTTCTGATATAACGCTAAAACTTTGAGAAATACTATCAATCATACATTCCTTATTATTTTTGCTTCCAATTATTTCTCCTGTATCAGTAACTGCTCTTATATACCACTTACCATCCCATGCAAAATCATTTAAAGATTTTCTTAAAATGTCTTTTATCACTCTATATCTTTTTGCAATTTCATTTTTATTTAATTTTTTAAGAATCTTCTCAAATCTATTTAATATATCAAACAAGAAAAATCCAAGCCAAATACTCTCTCCTTTTCCTTTTTCACCTATATTACTAAATCCGTCATTCCAATCACCTGATCCTATTTTAGGAAGATTGTTCTCACCTAAATTAATTCCTCTTTCTATTGCTTTTATACAATGATCAAATAAAGTTTCTTCTTTGCCATATAAATTATATTCTTTACATTTTTCTGTCTCATCATCTTTTAAATTTTCACCTTGAAGATATGGAATCATCATATTTAATATATCGTAATCTTCTGTATATTCCAAATATTCTATAGTAGCATATACTAGCCATAGAAAATCATCCGAAAATTTAGTTCTTACTCCTAAATTTGTTTTCTCATGCCACCAGTGAAGTACATCTCCTTCTATAAATTGATGACTTGCAGCATTTATAATATATTCTTTCATATAATCACTATCTATATATTTTAGTCCAAGTGTATCTTGAAGCTGGTCTCTATACCCAATTGCTCCACCTGATTGATAATAAGCTGTTTTAGAATAAATCCTTGATGTTAATATTTGATATATACACCATGAATTTATAAAAGTATTTAACTCTATAGAAGGAGTATTAATTTGTAATACTGATAATTTTTTAGACCAATTATTTCTTATATCTTCTAAAGAGTTAATTTCTTTATCTTTATTTAAATTAAATTCTTTAATTTCTTCTGTGCCAATAGATAAAACTATATCTTTATTTTCATAACTTTGCATATTAATTTCATATTCTAAAACAATAGAATTTGTTTTAAAGAAATAATTATCAAAACTATCATTATGAATATTATATTCTAAATCATTTTCATATTCTTCCATATCATTTAATATAACTTTAGGAGCAGTTATATTATTTTCTTTTCCAAAAAACTCTGATTTGTCTAAATATACCTTGTTTATATTCTCACTTGATATTATATTAACTGTTTTTTCAAATTGACTTTTAAAAATATTTTTAAAACTAATTATTCTATCTTTTTTATTTATAAAGCATATTATATTATCATCTGTCTTATCTATATCTTCTCCTAAAACAGTATTTATATAATAATATAATTTTAATTTTCTATTGTCTGCACTTAAATTTTTTATACTAATTACTACATTTCTTTTTTCTTCATCATTATCAACATAAATATTTAAATTCTGAAGCAAATCATCACAAACTTGCATAAAATTAGAATACCCTTGTCCATGCTTTACTATATAATCCATTTCATTTGCAACTCTTGAAAACATACTCCAATATTTATTACTATTTAAATCCTTTATATAAAAAATTTCTGAAGGTATATCTATTATTGGATCATTATCCCATTTAGTAATTCTATTTAATCTACTATTTTCTGACCAAATAAATCCACCAAAATTATCTGTAACTATGCATCCAAATTTTCTATTACACAATATATTAATCCATGGTCTTGGTACTTCATTTAAAATACTTGACTTAAAAATATACTCTTTATTATTCTTTGAAAAGCCACCTATCCCATTAAAAAATAATAATGAATCATTTATTATGTCTGAATAACTTTTATCTGTTTCATTTAATATTTCTACCTTAGAAAAACTTTTTTCATTCTGAATATTTAAATTATTTTTATTATATTGATTATATAAATCTAAATAATCTTTTTTAATTTTTAAATCGTTTTTATTATCATAATAAGCTTTGTTTTCTATATCATTTATATTTAAATTTAAACTTCCATATTTTATATCTAAATATAAGCTAGATTTAAAATATAAAAGATCTATATCAGACTTTTCTAGTTCAAATTCATTAATAACAAAAATTTTTTTATTTAAAAGATATTCCATTTGAGCTTCTCTTATTGCTTGATATATTAAATCTTTTAATACTAATTCATAACTATTTTCTTCGCCATTTAGAATACATAAATCTATATTTATATTTTTAACTATATAAAATTCTAATGCTTTTAATATTTCTTTAATAACTTCAATGTCATCTATATTTTTTATATGAACTGTTAATATTTTATTATCACCAGAAATTCCAAACTTCCATAAATCATTAATTATATATTTATTATTATATATCCTACTTAATACGTCATTTCTTTTTGGAATATCTTCAAAAATTATATGTCCTAATAATTTTTGATATACATGAATTTTATCTCCATTAAGTTGAAGATATTTTAATTCTTCTTCAACTCTTGATTTAAACAGTTTAAATTCAGAATTTCTTTTTTCTTCATTATTATAATTATCTAATTGTTTTATTAAACTTTCTTTATCTTCATTTATCGAAATTATAAAATCTATAATCACTTCTTCATTAAATTTTATTTTTATCTTTTTATTTATTGCAAGAATTGGGTCTACAGTATCTTTAATTTTATTTTCATAATTATTGCTATTCATAATTAAATCTGGAACATTTATGTTTTTTCTTCCTAAAAACTTTTCTTTATCTATTTCATAATTTGTTTTCCCAGAACCATTATCTTTATTTATAAACATTTTTATTCCATAATAATATTTAGAATTTTTCTCATCTCTATCATTTCTTTGTATTATAAAAATATCTTTTTCTTTTATATATTCAAAATTTAAAAACATATTATTAAATACAGGATGAGCTATATCTTGTTTTACATTTGAAAAAATTCCTTCTATTACACCGGTAATTTCAAGATTCTCCTCTAGATAGTTAGAATTTCTTATGATTAATCTTCTAATTTCAGATGGATTATTTGCAGCTAAAATTAGTTTATATTCTGTTTCAATTCCATCATTTAGCATAGTATATTCAATCTTAGATGAAGAAAACGTAGTCTCATATTCTAATTTTCTATTTAAATCATCATTTATATTATTCATTGTAGCCCAAATTTTATTAGTCTTTAAATTTTTTATATAAAATCCATTTTGATTGAAATAATCTGATTTTTTATAAAATCTATTTATCTGTATATCTTTATATTTGCTAAAGCCTCTGCCAAACATATCCATAATAAGTGTATATTCATCACTAGATATTACATTTATTCTATTATATTTCTTTTCACTTATATATTTATTTTTATATACTACTTCTTTATCATAAAATTCATTTACGTATTTTTGTTTTTTAAGTTTATTATTAATGTTTTTTGAAATTAAAATACTATTAGGCATTTTTTCTTGCAGAAGTATATCTGTACTTTCTATTTCTGGATTCATGAAAAATCTTTTATTTAGAATCTTATTGTTTAGTACATTATTTATTGAATTTAAAATTAGTCCTTGATGATGTGCCATATATGTTTTTACAATTTTAAAATCTTCTCCTTTTTTTAATCTAGATTTTGTAAAATCTATAGATTCAAAAAATCCATATTCACTATATGCTCCGATATTTTCTAATAACTTTAAATTCTCTATTGCTTCTTTAGGATAAAAATTTAATGCTAAAAAAGTACTATAAGGTGATATAACTAGCTCTTCTTCAAGTCCTCTTTTAAGCCCAAGCCATGGTATTCCAAAAGCCTTATATTGATAATTTCCGTTTAAGTCTTTTACATTATAAGCACTTTCAGAAATACCCCAAGGCACTTTTAACTTTTCAGCATATTCCATCTGTGACATTATCATAAACTTACAAGACTCATTTAAAAGACTCCCCTCATACGAATTCATATTAATATTAGGCATCAAATATTCAAAAGTAGTTCCTGACCAAGAAATCAATCCTTTATATTTTTTTATAGTAGTAAGAGTCCTGCTTAAATTAGACCAGTGTTTTTCATCTATATCTTTTTTAGCAATCGCTATAAAACTTGCTTGTCTTGCCTCTGATGCTAAGAAATCATAATATGAATCTGTAAGTTTCATATTTTCTACATCATATCCTATAGATAGAAGTTTATCTTTTTTACTATATAATACAGAAAAGTCAGTATCATTAATTAATTTACATACTACAAAATATAATTTTCTTGACTCTTCTAATATATTAGATATTTGACTACTTTTTTCTTTTTTGTTTTCTTCATTAATTTCTTTCTTATTAATTTGATTTTCTTTTTCATCTTTTTTTATTTTTACTTTTTCATCAATTATCTCAATTAAAAAGCTTTTTAAAACATATAAATATCCTATAAAATTACCACTATCTACAGTAGAAACATATCTTGGATATAATGGCCTTAAAGTTTTAATATTATACCAATTATATAAATGCCCATTCCATTTATCTAATATTTCTATTTTTTCAATCACTTTGTTTAATAAATTAATACATTTATCAATATCTATATAGTTTAAGTCATACGCAGAAATAATAGATAAAATACTAAGTCCTATATTAGTTGATGAAGTTCTATATACAATATTTTGTTTTCTTCCTAATTGAAAATTATCTGGAATTAAGTAATTATTTTGTTTGTTTAGATAATCTCTAAAAAAATTCCAAGTTTTATTTCCAATCTCATATAAATATTTTCTGCTCTCATTTTCTAATTCATATTTATCTTGTTTTTTTGTATCATCAATACTAATATACCATGCAACAAATGGTGCAAATACCCAAAGAGTTGCGACTATTTCTACAAAAGGATTTAAAAAGCCAAATAAAATTATTCCCAAAATAAGATTTGGAAACATAATTTTATAATACGTCTCTATAGAAGTATCATTTCTCTTCTCCGCTTCTTCTGAAGTAACCCATTCTAATAATTTAATTTGTTTTATTAATCTATAAATTGTTTTTATAATTGCATTTAATGATACATAAGCAAAAGTCGGTAAGAAAATAAAATTTAGTGATTGCTTAATAAATTCTCCTTTCAATCCTGTGAAATCTACAGAAAAATTTTTATAAGCATTTATTATTTCATTATTATTAGATTTTTTAAATATTATCTTATCTAGCAATGAATATACTATTGGTAAAAATATAGCAAATAAATCTATTATCATTAATAAAAAATTATTTTCCAATATTGCTATAAAAAACAATAACAGTTCAGTAATCGGCAAAATACTTCTTCTTAAGTTATCATATATTTTAAATTTACTAATTAGATTAATATTTCTTTTATCTCTTTTAATCCATTTTAATAATTGCCAGTCTCCTCTTATCCATCTATGCTCTCTTGAAACATAAGAAGTAAATTTATATGGATATTTATCAAGAATTACTACATCATTTAAAAGCCCACATCTTAAATAATTTCCTTCTAATAAGTCGTGGCTTAAAACTTCATTTTCTTTAATTTCGCCTTCTAAAACACTTGAATATACATCTAAGTCATAAATACCTTTCCCTGTAAAAATTGCTTCTCTAAAGCAATCCTGATAAAAATCAGAAGCATTACTTTCATATATATTAGTTCCTGGACTTCCAGAATATATTCTTGTAAATATACTTCTTATAGAATCTTTTAACCCAATACCAACTCTAGGTTCCATAATACCATATCCATCTATTACTTTTTTATTTTCTATAATAGGTCTATTTAATATATGAGTCATTGCACCTATCATAGAAAAAGCTGAATTTAAAACAAGGTTTGTATCTGAATCTAAAGTTATAATATATTTGATTTTTTTGTTAAAATTATTTTCTTCTAAAGTATTTATAATAAAATCAGAATTATCTTTTTCTAATAAAAATTTATTGAATTGATTTAATATTCCTCTTTTTCTTTCCCATCCTAAAAACTCTTGTTCTTTACTATTCCATCTTCTCTTTCTATATAAAAAATGAAAAATATTAGAATCATATTTTTCATTTAGCTTTTTTACTTTCTCTCTTCCATATCTTATAATCTCTTTATCTAAACTTTCAATTTCTTTTTTAGAAGAAGTACAATCACCGAGAATTGCAAAATAAATATTTTTACTTTTATTAGCTAAATAATAAACTTCTATTTTTTTTACTAACTCATCTATTTTTTCTAAGCTATTTATTATCGTTGGAATTACAACAAAACAAGAATTTTCTTCTTTTATATTATTATTTATATTAATTTTAGGAAGTTTTTTTGATTTTACTATTTTAGATGTTATATACATTAAAAATTTTATATATATTTCCGATACCGGAAATAGTAATAATAAAAAACAAACAATACTTAAAATAAATGATAAATTCAATATATAAATCAAAAATAAACTAATTATTACTGGTATATAAAAACATGATCTTACAAATATTACTTCTTTTAAAACATCACTTACGTTTTTTACTTTTTTCCCATTTAAAGAAAATAATAATTCTTCTCTTCCTTTGTCTATTAAATAATAACCAACATGAGATTTCCTAAATATTCTTAAATCATTTTTATCAACATCTTTATATCTATTACATAGTAAAATTACTTTACTTGCTATATAGATTTCTGAAATATTAATTTTCTTTGATATATCTGTTATAACTTTTAAATACATATCTTTAGTATCTTGTGTCATTTTATCAAAAATTCCTGACGGATCTTTAGATAATATTTCTTCTACTTTATTTAAATTTTCAAATAGCTCCTTAAAATTAATTCTATTTATATTTTTTATACTAGTGATATTATTTCCTAAGCTATTTTTGATAGTAGCAATATGAAAATGCTCTTTTTTAATTACTTCTGATACTGTTGTTCCTGTAAACTCTACTTGTTCATTTAACACTTCTAAATAAGGATTTCCTAGCTTTCCTTTTCTTTTTAGTTTATATGACATGTATTCTATAAAAGAATCTTTTAGATCTGAATAATCAAACTTATTTTTTACATTTACTTTAAATCTATTTTTCTTAAATTGAAGTTCTTCTTTTTGATCTATTATTCGAGCACATATATCTTCTACCTTATATTTTTGTATTTGTGATACATATATTTTTTCACAACATTCGGAGATGCTTTCTATTAAACTTATCTTTATAAAACAAGGAAGCATCATTAACTCTTCTGTTGTAAGCAATTTCTTTTTTTGATAACTATCTACTGCATATTTTATAAACTCACTATCTATTTTTGAATCAGTATATCCTACGATTTCAGATGCTAAAACATAAACTCTTGCATATCCATCATATTTTCCATCTCCTATTCCATTTAATTTTTTATAATCTTTAATATTTATTTCTTTTTCTAAATTTTTAACAGTTTCCTCAATTAAATAAAAATTGTCTAATATCCATTCTCCTGCCGAATGAATAGATATTCCAAGTTTCAAATGTTCATTTAATAATTTATATGTTTGATATATAAAATTAAAATTATCTTTCATTCCCGGAATTGGATATGTTTTTTTATCAGATTTTGTAACTACATTATGATTTTCTGCAACTTTTTCAATATATTTTCCAAGTGCATATTTATCTAAAATAGCTCCTTTTATATTTAAATTTTTATAATATTTCATAAAAAACTCCTTAAAAATGCTTTTATAATATTTTTTACAAAATATTTATATATATACATATTTATACTTTTAAAAGAATTTTGAAGTTTGCTTTGTAGAATTAAGTTAAAATTTATAAAAAATGCTAAAATAAAAAACGAAATAAGATTAAAAACAAAATGGAATAGAAAAACAGTAAAATAACAAAATAAGTAATAAAATAAAAAATAATATAAAAGTAAATAATTAATTAATAAATAATAATTAAAAATAAATATAAAAAATAATACAAAACTAAAACAATATAATATAAAAGTAAAATAGAAAAACAAAACAAAACAAAATTAAAATTAAAACCAAAATAAAATTAAAATTAAAACCAAAATAAAATTAAATTAAAATTAAAGCAAAATAAAAAAAGGCTTTCGCCTTTTTTATGTAAAAATTTATTATTTTATTAATTTAAAGAAACTAGCTTTTTAACTACATTTCCCTCTTCTACAGTATCTTTCATAGCACTCATATGAAACTCATAAGCTTGTTCTATTTTACTTTCTACTGCCTCTTCTACTTCTCCTTC
The DNA here is from genome assembly GCA_944386155.1 of uncultured Clostridia bacterium. Classification (GTDB taxonomy): domain Bacteria; phylum Bacillota; class Clostridia; order TANB77; family CAG-508; genus UMGS1994. Next base: position 14,429 of record CALWZY010000009.1, read on the forward strand.
ATCTTTCTTTTCTGCTAAAACAAGTTCACTAATTAAAATTTGTTTTGCATTTAAAAGCATTTTCTTTTCTCCAGTAGATAGTCCTTTTTCTTTTTGTTTAAAGCTTAGATTTCTTACGATGTCTGCTACTTCAAAAATATCTCCTGTTTTCATTTTGTCCATATTCTCTCTATATCTTTTGTTCCAGTTCATAGACATTTCTGTACTGTCTGCACCTAATACTTTCATAACTTTTTGTGCTGATTCCTCGTCTATGATATTTCTGACTCCAACTTCTTCTGCTTTAGCAGTAGGAACCATAACTTTTACCTCGCCTGGCATTTTGATGATATAATACGATTGTCTTTCATTTAATATCGCTCTTTCCTCTATTGATACTATTTTTCCAGCGCCATGCATTGGATATACTACTTCATCACCTACATTAAACATGTAAGTCACACTCCTTTCAGGTAAATTTATTTTAAGCACATGTTTATTATACTATAAAATTTGGTAAAAGTCAAAGAAATTACCAATATAAATTTCACATAATTATTGTAACCTAATTGTAATATCTTTATAAGTTTTACTACTCTAAGTAAAATTATTTTATTACCAAAAATATGTTTTTTCAGTTCTGTAAACTAGTCTGTTTTTATAGTTTATATATAAAAATAAATAGTACTAGCAAAAATATTATGCTAGTACTATTTCTATTTATAAATTATATTTTTATTTACTTGTTGAACCAAATCCGCCTACTCTTTTACCTGTTGCATTATCATTATCTACTGTTAAATACTTCATAAATATAGCTTGTCCTATAGCTTCTCCTTTTTTAATTTCAACATCATGATCAAAGAAGTTATAAAAAGCAAACATAAAATGACCATCATTATCTGGGTTTTCATAATAATCACTATCTATAATTCCAACACTATTTGCCATTACTAACCCTCTTTTACCTGGATTAGAACTTCTATTACATAACATATAAAATTCATCAGGCTGACAATAAGCTTTTAGCCCTGTTTTTACAAGAGTTGGTTTTTGTCCTGGTTTAAACGCAGGAATTATTGTATCTTCAGCAGCTTCTATATCATATCCTGCTGAATGCTCAGTTTTTCTTACTGGTAAATTGATACCTTTATCCTCAAATCCTTTTGCTATTTCAAATCCACGTTTTCTTTCCATTTTTATTTCATTCCTTTCTAACTTTTGCAATAATAAAACGACTATTAAATAGTCGTTTTATTTTTTATTATTTTATATCAGTTCCATAATATGCGTCAAGTAAAATTTGTTTTAATTCTTTAACAAGTGGAAGTCTTGGATTTGCTGTAGTACATTGATCTTCAAAAGCTCTATCAGCAAGTGTATCAACTTTAGATAAAAAGTCTTGTTCATCAATTCCACATTCTTTTAATGATTTTGGCATTTCTAATTTTTCCATTAAATCTTTAATAGCTTTTATAAATGATGATATTCCTTCTTCCTTAGTTGATGCAGGAAGACCTACTCTTTCAGCTAATCTTCTAATTTTTTCATCTGCTATAAAGTATTCATATTTAGGGAATGAAACAAATTTTGTAGGTTTAGTTGAATTATATCTTACTACATAAGGAAGAAGTATTGCATTTGCTCTTCCATGAGGTATATGATATTCTGCTCCAAGTTTATGAGCTAAAGAATGATTTATTCCTAAAAAGGCGTTTGTAAATGCCATACCTGCTATTGTACTTGCATTATGCATTTTTTCTCTTGCTACTTTATTACTTCCATTATTATATGCTTCTTCTAAGTTTTCAAAAACAAGTTCTACAGCTTTTTCAGCTAAACCATCTGTATAATCAGATGCCATATTTGAAATATATGATTCAATAGCATGTGTTAAAACATCCATACCAGTATCTGCTGTCATTTTCTTTGGAAGTGTCATAACTAAATCTGGATCTACTATTGCTACATCTGGTGTTAATTCATAATCTGCTAAAGGATATTTCATATTTTTCTTTTTATCTGTAATAACTGCAAATGAAGTAACTTCTGAACCAGTTCCTGATGTAGTTGGTATAGCAACCATTTTTGCTTTTTCTCCAAGTTTAGGGAATTTATAAGTTCTTTTTCTAATATCCATAAACTTTAATTTTAATCCTTCAATATCTGCATCTGGATGTTCATAGAAAAGCCACATTCCTTTTGCAGCATCTATTGGACTACCTCCACCTAAAGCAATAATTACATCAGGATTAAATAAATTCATAGCTTCAACACCTTTTTTGATTGTATCAAAAGAAGGATCTGATTCTACTTCTGAAAAGATTTCTGAGTGTACATATTTTTCTCTTTTTCTTAATTGATATAATATTTTATCAACATAACCAAATTTAACCATAGATTCATCTGTAACTATAAATGCTCTTGTTATATCTGGCATCTTAGATAAATATTCTATTGATCCTGCTTCAAAATATATTTTTTCTGGAATCTTAAACCATTGCATATTTACTCTCCTTTTTGCTACTCTTTTTACATTTATTAAATTTACTGATGAAACATTATCAGTAGTTGAGTTACCACCAAAAGTTCCACAACCAAGTGTAAGTGATGGCATATTTGTATTATAAATATCTCCAATAGCTCCATGAGTAGATGGTGAGTTTACTATTACTCTTCCAGCTTTTACTCTTTCAGAAAATTCTAAGATTGTGTCTCTATTCTCTGAATGAATAACTGCAGAATGTCCCATTCCACCATATTCAATTAATTTTTCAGCAAGGTTAATTCCTTCTTCTTTATCTTTTACTGTATAATATGTTAATATTGGACTTAATTTTTCTTTTGAAAATGGATAATCATCTCCAACACCTGTTTCTTTAACAAGTAATACTTTTGTATCTTCTGGTATCTCAATACCTGCTAAAGAAGCAATCTTATATGGGCTTTGTCCTGGTATTTTTGAATTTAATTTATATTTTCCATTTTCATCTTTATTAAATACAGCTTTTTGTATTTTTTCTTTTTCTTCTTTATTTGCTATATAGCATTTAGCATCTTTAATTAATTTTTCAAACTCTTTAGCAATTTCTTTATCTACTATAACAGCTTGTTCTGAAGCACAAATCATACCATTGTCAAAAGATTTTGACATTACTAAATCATTTACAGATGTCTCTAACTTTGCTGTTTTATCTATATAGCATGGAACATTTCCGGGGCCAACTCCAAGAGCTGGTTTTCCGCAAGAATAAGCAGATTTAACCATTCCTGTACCACCAGTTGCTAAAATCAAATTAACATCTGGATGATTCATTAAAGCTCTTGTAGCCTCAACTGAAGGTTCTTCTATCCATAAAATACAATCTTTTGGAGCTCCCGCTTCTATAGCAGCATCTCTTAAAATTCTTGCAGCTTCAGAACTACATTTTTGAGCTGATGGATGGAATCCAAATATAATAACATTTCTTGTTTTTGCAGCAATTAAAGATTTAAACATTGTTGTAGATGTAGGATTTGTAACTGGTGTTACTCCTGCGATTATTCCAATTGGCTCTGCAATCTCTATATATCCTTCTTCAGTATTCTCATTTATTATTCCAACTGTTTTTGCTCTTTTTATACTATGATAAATATATTCTGTTGCAAACATATTTTTAGTAATCTTATCTTCATATATTCCTCTTTGAGTCTCTTCTACAGCCATCTTTGCAAGTTTCATGTGATTTTCAAGTCCAGCCATAGACATACGTTTAACGATTTCGTTAACTTGCTCTTGATCTAGCTTCATATATTCTTCAGAAGCAACTTTTGCTCTTGCAACTAAATCGTCAATCATCTTTTGTACTTTATTAATATCTTCCATACACTTCCTCCTAAATTTATAAAAGTTCAGCATTAGTATATCTTTAATATTTATTTTTTTCAATACTCATTTTTTATTATCCATCACAAAAAATAAAACAATATTACATTCTTTAAAATATTTTATATATTTTTCTTTAATTTATTCAAAAAAAGAAAAAGAAGCTCCCCCTCAAAAGCTCCTCTTTCATAAAAACATTTTCATTTTTTACCCCTTCTTTAATGTAATATTTTCTAGTCGTACTCGGGTAATTTTACTCAATAATCATCAAAAGAATTCTCTTTTCTTTCAGACTCTTTTATAGACTTTGATGTTACTTTTTCAAGCTGACAAAATACATATGCTCCTGTTAATCCACAGCAAATTTTAGAATAAATTATTCCAGTTGTTCCTATGACTTTTGTTAAAAACATAAATCCTAAAAACATCCCTACTATCAAAACAAAAAATCCAATTATGTTAAATCTTCTCTTTTCTTTTCTCATCACTCTGCTGTTTTTATTCCATAATACAATTTTGTGATATAAGATTCCATAGATGAAAAAAGATATCCCTGCAAAAACAGTTAGATATGCATCTGGTTGCCGTGTAAATATCTTTAAAACGCTAACTATCATATAAAAGAAAATACTTCCAAAACACAAACACCAAAATTCATCTTCTTTTACTCTTGAATTTTTAAAGCACCGTCTCTTTACAATAATAGCCAGTGCTATTGATGTAAAAACAACAAACATCATAAAAAACACATTTTTAAGCATACTTTTCTCCTCTCTACTCTACTGTCCAATCTTTTGAAAGAAAAATCAAAGTAAGGACAAATTGTGCTAATACAAGCATTTCAAAAGTAATGTCTAATGGAGTATTTTTCATGTTCTCCAAAAGTACTGCACATATTAAGCTTACTTGAATTAAAACTGCCCTATGAAGTATTATTGCATCTGAATACTTAAATTTCCAGCTTGGAAAAAGATGTTTATAAAAACTCTTTATTATTTTTTTCCTGTTTAAAATAGTAAAAGCAGTGATAAAAATATAAAAAAGCTGATGCTAAAGATCCTATTGTAAGTACTATACATCTCACATATTCATTCATATTTTGCCCTTTCTTTTTTATAGAACTCATATAATATGTTTTTACCAGATTCATTACCACACACAGCTATTACGCATCCATACATCATTATTTCTGCAAAATTTTCTAAGCTCAAAATTAATGCTGATATAATCAGTGCTATATCAAATACAAATACAAAAAGATTGCAAAGATCTGATATGTTTTCTGGTTCCAAGAGTGTTGCTTTATGTAGATTACTTTCTTTAACCTCCTTAAATCCTTTCACATTTGCTAAAACGATTCCAGCAATAAACATTAAAGTTGCATATGAAGATATCAAAATCCAATCATTGCTTTTACCTGTTACAATACGTGTAGTAGCACAGGTTAATAAAGTAGTCAAAAAAGTATAACGCAATTCCTTTCCTATTATTGATTTCATTTTATCACCTTCGCAATTACGAATCCTCCTCACTTACAATCTGTAATCACAGTACTGTGAGTATTGTCTACGAGTTACAGTTTAGTTTTTTGATCTAGTTTAGATATTAATGAATAGGCTCCCTCCTTTTCATTTAATCTTGCTTGGGGAAACTAGACCCCCTTTTTAAACTCTATCTCCTTTCTTTATAATAATTTTGTAAATCTTCAAAATTATATCACATTTTAGCACTTATTTCAAAAAAAGTAGATACTTACAAAATATAAGTATCTACTAACAGTTAATTATATAAATAATATACCTTTTTTTATTTCTTTAATTCTTCCATAAACATTTTATTTAACATCTGTGGATTTGCTTTTCCTCTAGTTTCCTTCATTGCTTGTCCTACTAAATATCCTAAAGCCTTATCTTTTCCTGCTTTATAATCTGCAACTGATTGAGGATTATTTTCAAGTACTTTAAGTACTACTTCTTTTATAGCACCTTCATCAGAAATTTGAACCCATCCTTTTTCTTCGATTATTTTACTTGGTTCTTTTGGATTTTCAAATAATTCTTCTAATACTTTCTTTCCTATACTATTACTTATAGTTTCTTTATCTATTAATACTATAAGTTCTGCAAGATTTTCAGCACTAAAAGGAATTGCATCTGGTTCTAATTCTTTTTCATTCATTATTCTTGCAATATCTGACATAAGCCAATTACTTACTGCTTTTGGATTATTAGATATTTCTGATGCTTTTTCAAACATATTAGAATAATATTTTGAAGATGTAACAAAATTTGCTGCTTTCTCTGATAAACCAATCTCTTCTACATATCTCTTCTTTCTACTCTCTGGTAATTCAGGAAGTTCTTTTCTAATATTATCTACATATTCATCTGAAAGTCTTATAGCAACTAAATCAGGTTCTGGGAAATATCTATAATCTTGAGCATCTTCTTTATCTCTCATTGAAAAAGTTCTGCCTGAAATATCATCCCATCTTAAAGTCTCTTGAACTATTTCTCCTCCATCTTCTACTACTTCAATTTGTCTATCTATTTCGTAATCTATAGCTCTTACTATTGATTTAAAAGAGTTCATATTTTTCATTTCAGTTCTTGTTCCAAGTTCACTAGAGCCTTTTTTTCTAATAGAAACATTAACATCCGCTCTTAAGGAACCTTCTTGCATCTTACAATCTGAAATTTCAATATATTCAAATATTGATTTTAACTTCTTCATATAACTTTCTACTTCATATGCACTTCTTAAGTCTGGTTTTGATACTACTTCTATAAGTGGAACTCCCGCTCTATTTAAATCGACAAAACTTCCTCTTCCATATTCATCATGGTTTAGTTTACCAGCATCTTCTTCAATATGTATTCTTTCTATTCTAATTTTCTTTTCTGTTCCTTTTTCATCTTCAATAGTTACATATCCATCATAGCAAAGTGGTTTGTCATATTGTGATATTTGATATGATTTTGGATTATCTGGATAAAAGTAATTTTTTCTATCATTTTTACTATTTTTCTCTATCTTGCAATTTGTAGCAAGTCCTGCTTTTACAGCATATTCAACAACTTTTTCATTTAAAACAGGAAGTGTTCCTGGCATTGCCATACAAATAGGACAGCAATGTGTATTTGGCTCGCCACCAAATTCTGTTGAACATGAACAGAATATTTTTGTTTTTGTAGAAAGTTCACAATGAACTTCTAATCCTATTACGACTTCATAATCTTCTCTTGACATTTCATAACTCCTTCCTATTTTATTTTCTAAACTCTGGTTTATATTTTTCTCTAAATTTTGTAACTTGTTCTAATGTATATGCTGCTCTAAATATTTTTTCTTCTTCAAAATATGAACCTATTAACTGAACACCTATTGGCATTTTGTTACTATCTATTGTATATGGAATATTCATTCCAGGAAGTCCTGCAATATTTACAGGAACAGTACAAATATCTGCTAAATACATTTCAAGTGGATTTGAAGATTTCTCTCCTATTTTAAATGCAACAGTTGGAGATGTTGGAGTTAATATTAAATCATATTTTTTGAATAAATCTTCATATTGTTTTTTAATTACTGTTCTTACTTTTTGAGCTTTTTTATAATAAGCATCATAATATCCTGAAGATAATACGTAAGTACCAAGTATAATTCTTCTTTTTACCTCAGGTCCAAATCCTTCACTTCTTGAGTTTTTATAAATATCTTTTAAATTGTCATATTTTTCGCTTCTATATCCATATCTTATTCCATCAAATCTTCCAAGATTTGAACTTGCCTCTGCACAAGCTATTATATAATATGTAGCTAAAGCTTGTTTTCCTATATCTAAAGAGCATTCTTCTACTTCTGCTCCTAATTCTTTAAATTTTTCTGCAGCATCTAAAATAGCTTTTTTAACTTCTTCGTTTATACCTTCTCCGATAAATTCTTTTGGAAGAGCTATTTTCATACCTTTAACATCATTTTTAAGAGCTTTAGTATAATCTTTTTTATCTATGTTTTCTGATGTTGTGTCTTTTTTATCATGTCCTGCAATTACATTTAATAATATAGCAGCATCTGTAACATCTTTAGTAAGAGGTCCTATTTGATCTAATGATGAAGCAAAAGCAACTAATCCATATCTTGAAACTAAACCATATGTTGGTTTTAGTCCAACTACTCCACATAAAGATGCTGGCTGACGAATTGAACCTCCTGTATCACTTCCTAAAGCCCATGGTACTAAATTTGCTGCAACTGCTGCTGCACTTCCACCAGAAGAACCACCAGGAACTCTATTTAAATCCCATGGATTATATGTCTTATGGAAATATGAATATTCTGTAGATCCTCCCATAGCAAACTCATCCATATTTAATTTTCCAAGACTAATCATTCCGTTTTCTTTTAATTTTTCTACTACTGTTGCATCATAAGGAGCAACAAAGTTTTCAAGCATTTTTGAAGAACAAGTTGTTTTAACTCCTTTTGTACACATATTATCTTTTATTCCAACAGGAATTCCCTCCAAAGGTGTTCTTCCACTTTTCATTTTCTCATCAGCTTTTTTAGCTTCATCTATAACTTTCTCTTTATCCTCTACAGTTACAAAAGCTTGTACATCTTTTTCTTTTTCATCTATTCTATCTAAATAACTTTTTACTATTTCTTCTGAAGTTATTTCTTTTTTATCTAATTTTTCAATCAGCTCATGTACTGTTAATTCTGTAATATCCATAAAAACACTCCTATCATTTTAATTTAATTTTTTGATATAAATGTGGCCAAGAATATACTCTTTCAAAACTTTCTTCTGATAAATCAATATTAGAATTTGGTCTAGAGTCCATTAAGTATGTCTTTACACCAATATCAGATACTGCTTTGCAATTATTATAACTATCATCTATAAAGATATCTATCTCATTATCTTTAACAACTTTAGCTTTATTATTTGCATTTGTTATTAATTTTACATATGGTATCTCATAATTTGAAAGCCATTCTTCAGTAGTTTTCCTTACATCTAGTCCTGGCATATCAAATCTTGCAGTAATTAAATATATTTCATAATCTTCTGCAATTTTATCTAAATACTCCTTTGCAAAAGATTTTGGTCTAACTTTATGTAATATTTCTTTATAATACTTTTCCCAAAACATTACTGATTCAAGTTTATTCCAACCATGTATACTTTCTGTATAATTATGATCATAATAACTTTTATTATTTGATATATTTAAATCTCTTTTTAACTCCTCTAACGTGTATTTTTGTGCATAATTAAAAACCACATCATATGTATTTGATATTGTATCATCTATATCTATTCCTATTTTCATATGTATCTCCTAATTTAAAACTTTTGGTATTCTAAACATACCTTCATCTTGACTTGGAGCATTTTTAAGTAATCCTTCCTTATCTCCATAATCTATAACTTCATCTTTTCTAAAAACATTATAATTTTCGTTAGTTCCTATTGTCTCTCCTACGCCTTCAGTATTTACACTATCTACTGTTTTTGCAAAATCTAATATTTCTTGCAAATTATTTCTATAACTTTCTATTTCATCATCAGAAATATTTAAGCAAGCAAGTTTTGCAATATGCATAACTTCTTCTTTGCTAATTTGCATTAAAATCATCTCCTTCCATAACGGTAAAATTATATACCAAAAACCTGTAAAATACAAGAAAAATACGCAAATTCAATAATATTTTAAACAAAAAAGGATAGATTTAAAAAAATCTATCCACAACCAAACAACTATATGTGTAAAAACTATATCTTTTTCTCAAATATACTATGTTTTCCATCTGAAAGTAATTTTACGTCACTAATTAATCCCATTTTTGCAAGCATATTCTTAATAGGATTTACAACGCATTTTTTAATACTATTTCTAAAACCAATTAATCTATTTTTAATACTGTTTTCTTCTCTAATTCTTAATTCTTCTTCAACAGCTAATCTATCTACTTCAGCTTCTAATTTATTTTTATCAATATGATACTCTTTATATTTCATTTCTGATAAATCACCAGAAACACCTACTTTAATAACTCTAATTTTTTCTCTTTCTAATAATAATATATAATCTGTCATATCATAAATTCTAGCTTCAATATTTTCAATATGAAGAATATTTCTAGCTTTTGCTACATTAGGTATTTTTCTGATAGCTTTATTTAGATTTTCTGCTATAGGAAGAAAATCTTCTTTTTCTGAATACATATAACCATCTTTATAGTTAATTTTATTTACAGCATAAAAATCATTTTCATAAAATAAGAATGATATTGTTTTTTCATCATCTCTTACTCTATAACATTTAATTTTAGAATAATCTAAATCACCAATTATTTTACTATAATCATATGTAATATTACTATCGATTTTGAATAATTCTTCTTCTAAATTTATTTTTCTTCTAGCTTTTTTTGCATTACTTACTTCAGTATTTTCAATCTTTTCTACTTTTTCTACTTTTACTGATTTTTCGCTTTTTTCAGCTTTTTGAACATAGTTATCCACAAGTGCTTTTACATTTTCACTCATGTTATCTACATCATATATTTTATTAGAAGTTTCTTTATTATTTTCCACCTTATTGCTTTCTTCTACTTTGATAGAAGGTACTACTATTGTTTTTTCAGAAAAATCTTCATTATTATTAGAAGTATTTGTTACTTCGATTTTAATATCACTATTTTCATTATTAACTACTTTTATTTCAACATCCTCTACTTTTTTGTTTGGTTCTAATTCCACTTTATATTCCCCTTTGTTTATAATTTTATTTTTAAAGTAGCTTTATTATAGTATTAACTTTTTCTCTGTCAAGCTTTTTTGTATATCATTTTTATTACAAAAAACTAAAAATCTTAATTTTTCTATAGTTTTATCAATTTTTCGATTAAATTTTTATGTTATTTTTAACATTTTTTTAATATAAAAACCACAAAAAATAAGAGAAAATTTTTTCATTTGTCTTTTTGAAATTCTATATTTTTATAAAAAAAGCCTGTTTTTTTATTTAAAATACAAAATAACTTTGCACACTTACTTAATAAGTACATTTTAGTATATTACCTTACATAAATAATAATAATATATTTGTATAAATATAAAAAATACTTATCTATATAACTATATATAAAAATATATAAATATAAATAAAAAACACAAATTATATAAATTCAAAAATATAAATATAAATACAAAAAATAAAAAACGCATTCATTATGCGTTTTTTATCTTCATATCATATAATTAATTTATATAAAATCATAATTAGTCTTGTGTATATGGTAAAATAGCAATATGTCTTGCTCTTTTAACAGCTAATGTTATAGCTCTTTGATGTTTAGCACAAGCACCTGTTGCTCTTCTTGGTAATATTTTACCTTTATCATTGATAAATTTCTTTAATTGATCAGCATTTTTATAATCTAATTCAAAATTTTTATCACTGCATAATACACAAACTTTTTTTCTTACTTTTCTGAATTTTGGATTGAAATCATCATCCATATTATTATTTCTCTTTTTATTGTTTGCTTTTTTATCTGCCATTATAATATCCCCCTTCTTCTAAAAATTTATTCTAGAATGGTAAATCATCATCAGAAGAAACTTGAAATTCTTGACTATCTGCAACTGTTGTTCCAAATGTATTTTCAAAATTATCTCCTGCTCCATCTCTTCTACTATCTGCAAAATATGCTTCTTCAGCTATTACTTCTGTAACATAATGTTTTTGACCTTGATCATCATCCCAATTTCTTGTTTGAATTCTACCTATTACTCCAACTTGTTGACCTTTTTTAAAGTATTTACTACAAAACTCTCCTGTTTTGTTCCAAGCTACTATTGGAATAAAATCCGCTTGTCTTTCTTCACCTTGTCTTGCAAATCTTCTATTTACAGCTAAAGTGAATGATGCTACTAAAGTATTATTTGTTTGAGTATATCTTGTTTCTGGGTCTCTTGTTAATCTTCCCATTAATACAACTTTATTCATATTTTATCCTACCTTTCATAAAGGTTTTATTAGTCTTCTTTTCTAACTACGATGAATTTTAATATTCCATCAGTAATTCTATAAACTCTTTCAAGTTCAGCTATGAATTCTGGTTTAGCTTCGAAATTATATAATACATAAAATCCTTCTGAATTTTTCTTGATTTCATAAGCTAATTTTCTTTTTCCCATTTCTTCAACTGACTCTACTTTACCTTCACTATTAATCATGTCTTCGAACTTTTTGATTATTTCTTTCATACCTTGTTCTTCTAGACTTGGATTAATAATGATTATACTTTCGTATTTGTTCATTATTTCCACCTCCTTTTGGCTATATAACCCGCACATATTTTCAGCACGAGTAAGGTTAACACGAAATATTTTAGCACAGATATGTTTTTTTTGCAAGTTTTAGGCAAAAATTTTTAAAAAATAAAATAAAAGTATCTATAGAAATAAAATGAATTTATTATTAATCATTCACATTATTATAGATACTTTTATTTGTTTTTATATATTTCTAAATTATTTACCCTTGATATGTTGTAACATCTATACTTTCTATTACAACTGCATCTTTAGGTGATGATTCTTCTCCCATATCATTTGACTCTACTGGTGTTTTCGCTATTTTATCAACAACATCCATACCATCTATTACTTGTCCAAATACAGTATATTGTCCATTTAAACTCATATAACCACCATACTTTTTATATGCTTCAATTAAGCCTTCATCATATCCATATAAAGATAATGATTGAGCCATCTCTTCTGATGGATTTGCTTGTGTTATAAAAAATTGACTTCCTAAAGAAGATGTTCCAACACCAGAGCTTGCCATACATAAAGATCCTCTATATGGTACTATTGAATCATCTAATTCTTCTTCAAATCCTTCTCCCCAGATACTTTCTCCACCGGCACCTGTTCCTTCTGGATCTCCACCTTGAATCATGAATTCATCAATTACTCTATGGAATGTTACTCCATCATAATATCCTTCCTTTGCATGAGTTGTAAAATTTTCTACTGCCTTTGGTGCAACATCATCAAAGAATTTAACTGTAATGTCTCCAAAATCGGCAACATGAATTACAGCGATTGTTTCACCTTTTTCTGGTTTTGCCATTTGTTTTTCAGCATTTGACATATAATCAATTTCAGTTGTTTCTGTAACATTTTCTGTTTCATTTGATGATTCTGTAACCTCAGCTGTTTCTTCAGATGTTGTATTAGTAGAATTTTTTTCTTCCTCTTCTTTTTTAGATTCTCCTGGATTCATAATAATAACTACAACAATAATAGCAATTATTATAATTGTAATTATGCCAAGAGCTATCTTTCCTCCTGTACTTTCCACAAATCATTCCTCCTAATCACAATTTTTATAATTATATCAACACATAAAATATAATTCAACTTTTTTCACATATTATCTCATTAATAAAACAATTCAATATCTATTGCGCATTTTTTGACTAATTATAAAAATTTAAAAATAAAATATATATTTTCTAGCTTATAATTATTTTTATTATAAAGTTATCACAAGTTTTTTGGCTAAAAAACCACATAATTGTTGACAATACCTATATCCTATGTTACAATATAAAACTGTAATCCGCTTAATTAAGGTTCATAAAGACTAATTAAGTTTAGTTACCTAAAGTTTAAGGATTAGCGAGTATACAAAAAAAGGGAGGTGTACTTAAATGTACGCAATTATTGAAGCATGTGGAAAACAATACAAAGTTTCTAAAGGTGATGTTGTATTTTTTGAAAAATTAGATACTGAAGAAGGAAAAAAAGTTACATTTAAAGATGTTGTTTTAGTATCTGATGACAAAAAAGTACAAGTAGGAAATCCTTACGTAAAAGATGTTAAGGTTGAAGGAAAAGTAGTTTCTCATGGAAAAGGTAAAAAAATCTTAGTATTCAAATACAAAGCTAAGAAAAATTACAAAAGAACAAGAGGACATAGACAACCTTACACTAAAGTAGAAATTACAGCAATAAAAACTGCTACTGCTAAAAAAGAAGCTGCAGAAGAAAAAGCTGAATAATTAAAAGTAATTAATAATGAGACATATAAATATATATGTGAAGGGAGTGAATTTTAAATGGCACATAAAAAAGGTCAAGGTAGTGTTAAAAACGGTAGAGACAGTGAGTCAAAACGTTTAGGAGCTAAAAGAGCTGATGGTCAATTTGTTCAAGCTGGTAATATACTAGTAAGACAAAGAGGAACAAAAATACACCCTGGAAATAATGTTGGAATCGGTAGTGATGATACATTATACGCTTTAGAAAGCGGTGTTGTTAAATTTGAAAGAAGAGGTAAAGACAAAAAACAAGTTAGTGTTTACCCAGCATCAGACGCTGAATAATAAATAACTATAAAAGCTGTAGTAACTTAAAGTTATTACAGCTTTTTTGTT
>CALWZY010000010.1 GCA_944386155.1 uncultured Clostridia bacterium
TACAAAAAGCCAGTAGAAAAGAAACCAGTATCTACTACTAAATATTATTCATCAGGTGGAAATATTCGTACAGGTGCAAATATTTCTTTTAGTAAAATAGCTTTAGGTGTAAGTCTTAAAAGACCTATTTCAGGAACAATTAGTTCAAGATTTGGTTCAAGAAGTAGTGTAAGAAGTAGTATCCATACAGGGCTTGATATAGCAGCAAGAAAAGGAACTCCAATAAAAGCTGCTGCAGGAGGAACAGTAGTACATGCAGGATGGAAAGGTTCACTTGGAAAATTAATAGTTGTATCTCACGGAAATGGTGTTCAAACATATTATGCTCACTGTAATAGTATAGGTGTTAAAGTTGGACAAGAAGTTTCACAAGGAGAAGTAATTGGTAAAGTTGGATCTACTGGAAATTCAACAGGTCCACACTTACATTTAGAAATAAGAGTAAATGGTGTGGCATATAATCCACAAAATTGGTTATATTAATTAAAAAATTAAGAAAATCCATCAAAACATTTGATGGATTTTTATATGCATAAAATAAAAAAATGCGCAAAAAGTGGCAAAAACACTCTCAAAAAATGTGCAATTAGTGGCAAAAATAATCCTTAAAACTACAATTAGTGGCAAAAATGTAATACAAAACATGCATTTAGTGGCAAAAATATTGACTATAATAGAAAAAAATGTTAATATATAACTATATGGAGGTGCAATAATGTATAGAATATTTGAAAAGAAATTAATTAATTGGAAAAATTCTGGGATGGAAAAACCTCTTATGGTTATAGGTGTAAGACAAATAGGAAAAACATACACAATACAAAAATTTATAAAAGAAAATTTTGAAGAATATATATATTTCAATTTAGAGAAAGAAGAATATTTAAGAGAGATTTTTGAAAAAACTATAGATTCTGAAAAAATAATGGACGAAATTGAATTATATATAGGCAAGAAGATAGATATTTCAAAAACTATATTATTTTTTGATGAAGTTCAGGTAAGTGAAAAATTTATTGTTTCGCTAAAGTATTTTTGCGAATCTAAGAGACCATATAAAATTATATGTGCCGGAAGTCTATTAGGAGTAAAAATTAATAGATTTAATGATTCATTTCCTGTAGGAAAAATTCAAATGGAACACATGTATCCGATGAGTTTTGAAGAATTTTTAATAGCACTAAATAAAGAAATGTTACTAGAAAAAATAAAAGAATCATATGAGAATATGATTCCACTACCTACATTTGCACATGAAGAGGCTCTTTTGCTATATAAGAGGTATTTATGCGTAGGTGGAATGCCTGAAGCTGTTAAGAATTTCATATCAAATGAAAGTGATATATTAAAATATGATTCGAATATTTTATCTAACATAATTGATATGTATATTGCTGATATGAATAAGTATGTTAAAAATTCGCTTGAAACTGTTAAAATAGAAAAAGTTTATAAAAATATCCCTGTGCAACTGGCAAAAGATAAAAAAACATTTAAATACAATTTAATTGAAGCTAATGCAAGAAAAAGAATGTATGAACATCCAATTGAGTGGCTTATTTCTTCAGGAATGATTCTAAGTAGCAATAAAATAAAAAAAGCTGAAATTCCATTAAAAGTTTATCAAGATGAAGAATATTTTAAGCTATATTTAAGTGATGTTGGAATATTGGTTGCAATGAGTGAAATAAGATTTAATGATCTAATACTAGATAAAACTTTTAGCTTCAGAGGAGCTATTACAGAAAATTATGTGGCTCAGGAATTTACTGCTAATGATATATCGCTTTATTATTGGACTTATGGTAGAAATGCCGAGGTTGATTTCATTATTTATAATAATGATGGTATTATTCCTGTTGAGGTCAAAAGCGGAGACAATGTAAGATCTACAAGTTTAAAGTTTTATATAAATGAAAATAAACCAAAATATTCTATACGATTATCAACAAGAAATTTTGGATTTGAAAATAACATTAAATCAATTCCACTATATGCAGCTTTTTGTATTAAGTAAAAATAAAAGACCATTTGATAAAATGGTCTTTTAAAATTTTAAAAAAGTAAAATATTTATTCATACTCTGACAAAAAGTTTAAAATATACTTTTCTTTTGATTTATCTTTTATAAATATAATTCCATTTTTAATTGATATGTACTTTGAATAAATAGATTTATTCAAATAACTATATAACATGTGAATTTTTTTAATTTTCATAGATTCTACTTTGCTTTTATATATGTGATGAGTAGATTTCGTGAAGTTTTTTATGATTTTCATGTTTTTTATGTTCTTTATATTTGTATTATTTTTTTCCTTTATTTTAAATTCATTTTTAAGATCTAAATCAATTATCCAGTTACCATTTGAAAAATATATAGATGATATATAAAGATCATTAATATTTCCATATAAATTATCTTTTAATAATGAATTTAAATAATCTAGACTAGGATATTCACAAATTGTTAAAATACTGTGGATATCTAATCCGTTTTTTTCTAATTCATCAGTAGAAGTTTCAATAAGAATATGACATTTGTTATTACTAATTTTCAAAATTCATCACTCCAATATTTTAAGCTATATAATAATTATACTATTTTAATTATATAAGATAAATGATGAAAATATGGAAAAAGAGGAAGATATAGCAAGTTTTTAAACTTTATAAAATAAAAAGCGGCCACGCCGCATAGCGTGACCTACAAAGCTTTCAGGTTAATTATAAATTTAATTAATCATCGCTTTTTTTATCTAAGACGATGATTTCACGGAGCGTTCCGGGTCCTACAATTTCACCTTCTACTGCCATTAAAGCACCATAATTTTCAATGTGCCTTACAGAATATTCGGTGGTGATTATAATAAAGCCGCCGTCACCATTGATATTATGAGTGTCAAAAGCAGATTCATGAGTTTCGAAAGATTCACCCGTCCGCAAGGTGTGGCCTGAAATAATTAGGCTAGTTGTTGAGTTGTTCCTGATGATCATATCTCTTTCCTCCTAAACTTTGATAATAATATTATAACATAGAATGCAAAAGTTCTCAAATTATGTAAATTAAGCTTAGAATAAAAGATATTTTAAATAAAAAAATTAGTATAACTTTATAAGAAATAAACTTGAAAAAACACTTATATACATATATAATAATTGTATTAAAAATCGAATTTCCGTAAAGAAATGTGGAGGTAGAAAAAATGACTAAAGAAAAGAATATATGGGTATTTTTAATATTCATTTTATCAGGTATTGTTTTAGGTGGCTTGTTAGGTGTTTTAGCAGAAAAAGTTAGCTGGCTTTGGTGGTTAAGCTATGGTGAAGAGTTTGGCTTAACAGATCCAGTTGTTTTAGATTTAAGCGTGCTTAAAATTACTTTTGGATTATGGATAAAAATAAATGTTGCTAGTATTATAGGAATGATACTTGCAGTATTAATTTATAGAAAAGTGTAATAATAGATAAGTAGGGGCTATATGGAAAGGAGAATATTATTAAAATTAAAGAAATTCCTTTATCAGAAAGGCCTTATGAAAAACTTGAATTATATGGAGAAAGCTTGCTTTCTAATTCAGAACTTTTAGCTATAATAATTGGAAGTGGTACTAAAGAAGAAACTTCAATTTCTCTTGCTCAACGTATTTTGAAACTAAATGATACAGAAAATAACAATTTAAGATTTATTCAAGAAATATCTTTAAATTCTTTAAAAAAGATAAAAGGTATCGGAAAAGTAAAAGCTATTAGGATAAAAGCTTTAGGTGAGATTACTAAAAGAATGGAAAATCCTATAAATAATGATATTACGATATTTAGTTCAAAAGACGCAGCAAATTTAGTAATGTCTGATTTAAGATATGAAAAAAGAGAAATTGTTAAATTGATTTTACTTAATACTAAAAATAAAGTTATGAAAATATCAAATATTTCTACCGGAAGCACAAATTACGCTATAGTAGAGCTAAAAGATATTCTAAGCGAACCATTAAAAAATGGTGCTAGCAAAATAATTTTAGTACATAATCATCCGAGTGGAAATCCAAAACCAAGTTTAGAAGATATTAACTTAACTAAAAAATTGTTTGAATCTTGCAAAATGATGGGTATTGAATTACTTGATCATATTGTAATTGGTGATGGAATTTATGAAAGTATAAATTTTCGAAAATAGATTAGGGGGACGTAAATGAGCTTTTTTAACTTTACAACTAGGTGTATAGGAATAGATTTAGGTACAACATCTATAAAAGTTGCAATGAAAGATAAAGGAGTTATTATAAATGAACCATCTGTAGTTGCAATAGATACAAAGAAGAAAACTCTTATTGCAACAGGATATGCTGCAAAAGAGATGCTAGGAAGATCACCAGACAAAATTAAAGTTGTAAGGCCTCTAAAAAATGGCGTAATTGCTGATTTATCAGCAACAGAAATGATGCTTAAAAATATAATGAATAGAATTAATAGAAAATATGGAATGGCAAGGACTAAAGCTGTTGTTGGAGTTCCATCAGGAATTACAGAAGTTGAAAAAAGAGCTGTTGAAGAAGCGGTATATGACGCAGGAGTTAAAGAAGTTTATTTAATAGATGAACCTTTGGCAGCTGCAATAGGTTGCAATATTAATATTGCAGAGCCTACTGGAGTACTAATCGTAGATATGGGAAGTGGCACTACTGAGGTTGCAGTAATTTCAATGGGTGGAATTGTTGTTACTAATTCAATAAGAGTTGCAGGAGACGATTTAGATAAGAATATAATTGATTATGTTAGAAAATTTAAGAGTTTAGATATTAGTGAGTCTTGTGCTGAACAAATAAAAATGTCAATAGCAACAGTAAAGCCGGGAGTACTAGAATCTATGGAGATAAAAGGAAGAGATTTAAAGACTGGTCTTCCAAAAGAAATAACAATAAATTCTGAACAAGTTTTATATGCTATAGAACCATCTGTAAATAAAATTATATCTAGCATAAAACTTACACTTGAAAAAACACCTCCAGAACTTGCAGCAGATATTACAGAAAGAGGGATATTGCTTACAGGAGGATTAGCAAACTTAAAGAAAATAGATGAACTTATATTAGATAAAACAGGAATAAATACTTATATAGCCCTAGAGCCAATGCAATGTGTTGCTCTGGGAACAGAAAAATCTTTAGCAGATGTTTCTAAATTAAAACAATTACAATCTAAAAGGAGAAGATAAATATGTATAAAGCTAAACATCCAGGAATAATAAGTACAGTAATTACTATAATTGTACTTGCTTTATTAGTGTTTTTAACTAATGTAGATATTAAAAATTTGTCATATGCTCAAAGTATATCAACTGCAGTAATTAAGCCTGTACAAAATGGTTTTACTTATTTGAAAAATAAAGTTACTGGTAATGATGCATTTTTTACAGATTTAGAAACATTAAAAAAAGAAAATGAAGAATTAAAAGCCAGAAATGGTGATTTAGAAGAGCAACTTCGTGAACTTGAAATTATAAAAGCTCAAAATGCTAGTCTTCAAGAATATGCAGTATTAAAAGATAAATATAGTGCATATGAATCTGTACCTGCAGATATAATTGATAGAGATATTAGCAATTATAGTAGTCAACTTGTTATAAATGTTGGAAAAAAACAAGGTGTAGATGCTGGAATGACTGTTTTAGCTGAAGAAGGATTAGTAGGAAATGTAGTATCTGCTACAGACAATTCTGCAACAGTTCAAGTAATTGTTGATCCTTCAAGTTCTGTAAGTGCAATGATAACAACTTCTTCAGAAAGTATAATATGCAAAGGCTCAATAGATAGCACATCAGAACTTAGAGCTACATATATTGATACTTCTTCTGAAATATTAGTTGGTGATACAGTAGTAACATCTGGAATTGGAGGAATTTATCCAAAAGGAATAACAATAGGAACAGTAAAGAGTGTAGTAAACACTAATAATTTAACTGATAGATATGCTGTAGTTGAGACAGCCGTAGATTTTTCAAAACTTTATACAGTACTTGTAATAAAGAATTAAGGGGCTATTATGAAAAAAGTTTTAATAGGAGTAATAACATATATATCTTTTTTAATTATATATTTTGTTCAAGCTAATTTTTTTGATTGGTTTACAATAGCAGGAGTGTCTCCAAATTTATTCATAATTCTTGCATTATTTTTAGGTTTGTTTACAAATTATTATTTTGCTTTAATTATGTCAGTTATTATGGGACTTACAATAGATTTTGAAGTTGGTAGACAATTTGTAGGAACTACAGCTATAATGCTTACAATAGTGAGCGTTCTTGCTACATATCTTGACAAAAATTTTTCAAAAGATAGCAGACTTACAATTATAATTATGGTAATAGTTTCAACTATAGTTTATGAGATTGGATTATATGCATTAAATATGTTTATCTTTAGCTATGAAGCAAAAATGGGCGTTTTTGTTAAGATTTTATTAATAGAAGTGCTATATAATGTAATTATAACAAGTGTCTTATATGAACCAATAAGGAAACTTGGAAACTTACTTGAAAGATATTTTAAAGAAAGAAATATATTAACAAGATATTTTTAGCTAAAAAGATCTTGTTAATATAAAGTTATAGAAAGAAGGTGAGAATTTGGCTCGTAAATCAGAATTAGAAAAATCTAACTTAAGATTTAATATAATTACATCAATAGTATATGTTATTGGAGTTATATTACTAATTCAATTATTTAATCTTCAGATAGTTCATGGGGAAGAATATAGAGAGACATCTAATACAAGACTTTCAAGAGAGACAGAAGTAGAAGCTGCAAGAGGAAAAATATATGACAGGACAGGTACTGTTTTAGCAGACACTAAAATGGGATTTAATGTAGAATTATACAAAACAAAAGTAAGTAATGACGAGCTAAATAATGCACTTTTAACTTTCAGTCAAATACTTGAGGCAAACAAAGATACATATATTGATGAATTACCACTCACAGTTGAACCTTACGAATATACTATGGAAAATCAAGAAGAGCTTAGTAAATGGAAAAAGACAAATAAAATAGATAATGCAGCAAGTGCAGAAGAAGCTTTTTATGTATTAAAAGAAAAATATGATGTAAAAGCAGATAATCCTCAAGATGCAAGAAAAATAGTCGCACTAAGATATACTATAGATTTAACAGGATATACTGCAACAAAACCGATTGAACTTGCAGAAAACATATCAAGGGCAAGTGCTCTTCAAATTGAAGAGAGAAATGGAGAGTTATCAGGTATTACCATAGATGTAGTATCACAAAGAGAATATCCACAATCAAATTTAGCTTCACATATAGTAGGTTATATAGGCAAAATAAGTCAAGAAGAATATGAAAAAGATACAGAATCATACAATAGAGATGATTATATTGGAAAAAATGGTATAGAAAAATTATTTGAAAAATATTTAAAAGGACAAGATGGTACAAAAGAGATTGATATGTCAGTTGATGGTACTATCACAGGAGAGTATACGACTAAAGAAGCTGTTGGAGGTTCTAGTATAGTTTTAACAATAGATGCAAATCTTCAGAGTATTACTGAAAAGAAACTTGAAGAAAACATAAAAAAGATTAGAGCAGGTGAGTTTGGACATAAATATGATACTCAAGGTGGAGCATGTGTAGTGTTAAATGTAAAGACAGGAGAAGTACTTGCTATGGCGAGTTATCCTGATTATAATCCTTCAGATTTTATAGGAGGTATTACACAAGCAAAACTTGATGAATATAATAAAAATGATGCTTTATTTAATAGAGCTATACAAGGAACATATGCACCAGGATCAATTTTCAAAATGGTTACAGCAATAGCAGGACTTCAAGAAGGAAAAGTTAAGACTTCAACAACTTTTTATGATACAGGTGTTTATCCAAGAGCTCATAAACCAGTTTGTTGGATATACACTGACTATCACACAGGACATGGAAATGTAAATGTAGTAGATGCTATAGCAAAATCATGTAACTATTACTTTTATGAAGTAGGATATAGACTTGGAATAGATAATCTTTCAAAATATGCAAAAGCATTTGGTCTTGGTACTAAAACAGGAATTGAACTTCCATATGAAAAAGATGGTACAGTAGCATCTAATGAAGCAGCTGAAGCAGAGGGAGAGAAAATGACAGAAGGAGGTCTTTTATCAGCAGCTATAGGACAGAGTTATAATGACTTTACACCACTTCAAATGGCAAAATATATTGCTATGGTTGCAAATGGAGGAAAAGCAGTAAATCCTACAATAATAAAAAATGTTATATCTTCTAGCGGAAATCAGGTTTCTACAGAAGAAGTTAATAATTTTGTGAATGCAGAACTTGGATTAACAGAGGAAAATACAACTAAAGATATTGATATTAAAAAAGAGTATATTGAAGCAGTTCATAAAGGAATGAAATCTGTTACATCTGGTGATGGTACTGCTGTAAATGCTTTTGAAGGATTTAAGATAGAAGTTGGTGGTAAAACAGGATCTACAGAAGCGGGAAGCTGGGTTAATGCATGGTTTGCTGGATTTGCTCCTTATGATGATCCAGAGATAGCAGTTGTAGTACTAGTTGAAAATGGTGGACATGGTAATTATACAGCAGAAGTTGTAAGAGAGATTATAGATGAATATTTTGGTATGAATGTAGAAGAAGTAAAAGAGGATATGACAGCTTCAAAAGAAGTTGAAACATATAGATAAAGTTATTAATATATTAATTTTAATGTATGTATTAATAAGAAAGGATGTATTATGAGAGCCAAAGTAAAAATAATGACTACAAAAGATGAAGTAATTTTAATAGTAAGAGAAGCAGATACTAAAGCAATGCTTTATGATTTAAGCTCAAAAGAATCTAGACTTAAAAGAATTTACAGTAGAGGTGATTTTAAAACAATAGTAACTGGAAGACAATTAACAGATAAAGAAAAAGATAGAATTACTAAAATGATTGAAGAAATTGCTAATACTGAAATTGAATTTAGAGAAGAATATAAGAAAAAGTCTGCAGAAAAGAAGGAAGAACCAGAAGTTAAAGACTTAGGTTTACATGCAATAAAAAGTACTTTTGAAAGAGAAATAGAGACTTCACAAACTAAATTTATACATGGCAATTTACGATCTGGACAAAGAGAAGAGTTTGTTGGTAGCCTAGTAATAATCGGAGATTTGAATTATGGTGCAGAAGTAGTTGCTGGAGAAAACATTATTGTTACTGGTACTATAAGAGGATTAGCTCATGCTGGGGCAAATGGAAATAAAAAAGCTATTATTGCAGGGCACGCAATAGATTGTACACAAGTTAGAATTGCAAATATAGTAAAAGAAGTTACAAATAAAGAAGGGAAACTACCATTTATCTATTTAAAAGATAATGATATCATAATAGAGCTTTCACAAATAAAAGGAATGTCTGAAAACAAACCAGAATAGATGTGAGTTAAATAATTAACAAAATGTAAAAAGAGTCTTAAGATTTTTGATAAATTTTAAGACTCTTTTATATATCAAAAAGTAGTAAAAGTAGTACTATTATAAGAAAAATATCAGGATCGTCATTGTTATATAAAAGACAAAGTACACCTATAATTATTAGATCTTCTCCATCTACTATAGAAAGTATATTATCTATGTATTTAAAAAGTGAAAAATTAGTATTTAATTTGCTATTAATTTTATCCTTTTTTGATTCTTTGAATTTGTCAGAAAATGCGTATTCTTTAGAATCCTGCTTTTCTTTTTTTTCACTTTCTTTATTAAGAATATTATTACTTTTTTCAAAGTTTTCTTTCTGATTATATTTATTAAAATTTGAAATATGATTATGTGATAAATAATTATGAGTATAAAACGGATTATTGTAATTTAGCAAAAGAGGAAACATTAATTTTTATCACCACCAAACAAATCAAGTGTTTTAGCAATTTCAGCAAATCTTAACATCTTGGAATATTTATCTATTTTTTCCTTTCTAGAATCTTTCATAAATGGTTTAAGAGCACTCAGTAATTCTAGATTTTTTGAATTTTGAGTATTTGATTTATCAAAAATTTCTTTCATTTTAAGTATGTTTTGTATGTCAGAGAAGTTGATATTAGAAGAATTGTAAGAGTTATTATTACTATTATTGTTTTTGTTATTTTCATTTTCCTTATAATCAGTTTCTTTTTTGTTTGAAACAGTTTTATCATTTAGCTTATCTATTAATTCATTTATATCAATATCTTTATCTTTAAGAATGTTTGAAAATTCATTTAACAATTCTTCATTCATTTTAGAAGTCCTTTCTTTTATTTAAATCTTTTAATAAATCATTTGAATTTTTATTGTTTAAAACTTGTTTTGCTTGATTTAAGCCTTTTTCTAAATCTTTTTTATCCATAGTAGATAAGATTTGCATTATCTTTTTAATATCAGCATCGTTCATATAAAACCTCCTAGTAAAATATATGTTTATATAGATATTTTATGATGTAAATAATATAAGGTTCTTAAATTTAATATTAAATTGGAAATAAGAAAGTTTTGTCAAAAAAATGGTAGACATAAATTAAAAAATGCATGGAAATAGAAAAAATAAATGAAAATGAATATAAAAATTAATCAAAATGTAATATATAAAACTAAAAGTAAACTTCCGTAAAAATAATTCCAAAAAGACACAAAGATATTTAGATTTCTAACATTGACACTATTTTAATTATAAATAAAAATAAGTTTATATTATATATATAAATAATAATTTTTGTGGAGGTTAGTATGTTTATTAAAAACACTTGGAAGGAGAAATTAATAGTAAGCTTAATTGTGTTTTGCTTAGCATTATCACATAGCTTACCATTGTTTGCAGCATTTTTTCAAGACACAGGAAACAATCAAGAAGATGAAATTTTATCAAATGTCGAAATGAGTGCATACATATCATCTGATACAGTAGAAAATACTGAATCATATGTTGCAAACACAAAAGAAGAAGGAATTATTCTAAATGTCCTAATGAAAGTAAAGAATGGATATGTTAAAAATCCAATACTTTCAATAGCAGATTTATCAAACGAAGTATTTGAAATTGACGAGACAAGATTAGATTGTGAATATATTCAATCAGTTGTCGGAAATGAAATTACAATATCTCGTTTGAATTCTGATGAAGAAGTTTTAGTAAAAATTCCAATCAAGTTGAAAGATGAAGAGTATTACAATCCATTTAAGATTAATTCAAGCATTGAATTTGTTTTGAATGGAACTTATGTAGATCAAGATTCAAATCATGTTGAATTTACAAAGAGTACAAATGCAATACTAGGATGGGATTCAATATGTAATGTAAATCTATCATCAAATGTTGAAAAAAGTTTTCAATACACTCAAGAAAATACGAAATATATGCTAGTTCAATATGCAATAGATATTTCTCTTGGAGAAGATAGTTTGACACTACCAGTTGAAGGAACAAATGTAGTATTTAAAGTACCACAAAATGATAGCTTAGTTCCTCAAAGTGTAACAGTAGATGCTGTAAATACTTTATTTACAAATGGTTTAACAGGAAGTGAAGTATTATTTAATCAAAATAATTGGAACTATTCAAATGGAAATGTAAATATAGATGTATTAAATGCTCCTGTTCAAGAAAAAGATAATAAATATATAATTCCGCAAGGTAAAGATAAATATATAGTTACAGTAACTTATGCTGTAAATGGTGAAAATACAAAACTTTCAAGTACAATTAGCACAAAGATAAATGTATTTAATAACGGAACAACAAAAACTTTAGAATCATCTGGAGAGATAGAATATGATTTAAAAGATTCAAAAGGTAGTTTAGTTACTTATGATATTCAAAGTGCTAATACAAGTTTGAGTAAAGGAAATATATATGCAAACTATAATTTAGAAAAAGATTATTATGAGACAAATTATACAATTGCAACAAATGTAAATATTTCTAAAGCTGATTTTGTAAATACAATCGAGATAAGAGAACAAGATGAATATTTTGAAAATGATGAAGAGGAAAAATATTCAACATTATATGATGGAAATTATATGTCTTATTACAAGACAACAACATTTAATAAAGAAAACTTAGATAGTATTTTAGGAGAAAGCGGAACTCTTAAAATATTAAATGAAAATGGTGAAGAATTAATAACACTAGATAAAAATATAGAAGCAGATGAAAATGGAAATATAGTTGCAAGTTATAGTACTGCTGAAAAAGTAGGAAAAATCATATTAAGAATAGACAATCCAGAACATGAAGGAATATTAAGTATATCAAATACTAAAGCTATAGCAAATTTATCATATACAAAAAAATCAGCAATGAGATTCGAAAAATTAGTAAGCAAATATGTTGCAGCTGCAATGTATGATGGTGATATAAAAGATGATTTAGGAGTAGTTACTAATAATATTAAATTAGAAGGAACTAATACATCAGCTACAGTTTCTACAAGCAGAAAAGTATTAAGTACACTTGCTGAAAAGAATAATTTAGAATTAAAAATCGCTTTAAATAACTACAATGAATCAGCTGATTTATATAAAAATCCAGTATTTGAGATTACTTTCCCTAAAGAAATTGATGAAGTAAAAATAAATGACATGAGTATTCTATATGGAAATAATGAATTAAATATTTCTAATGTAGAAAATTATAAAAATGATAAAGGAAATGTAGTTTTAAAAGTTTCATTAAAAGGTACACAAACTAAATATAGTTTAGTTGAACTTACAGAAGGTACTAATGTTATTTTAGATTTAGATGTAAAAGTAAATATTTATACACCTTCTGATACTAAAAAAATTACAATGACTTATTATAATGAATCTGCAACAAATTATAAGAATGCTGTTCCATGGAGAATGGATACAAATAAGACAGACAAAGTTTTATTAAATACAAATGGTACATCAGAAACAGAGATATCATTTATAGCCCCATCTGGAGTTGTAAGTGCTCAAAAAGCTGATGGATATAATGGTAAAAATGAGATTTACTCAATTAACCAAGGATTAAAAACAGATAGAATATTAACTGATAAAGAAGCAAAAAAAGTAGAAACAGATATTATATTAATGAATAATAGTGAAGGAGAAATGAAGAATGTTTCAATTTTAGGTAGGACACCTTTTAAAGGAAACAAATCAATTTCTACAGGAGAAGATTTAGGTACAACTGTTGATTCTAAGATGGTATCTAGAATATCTGAGACATATGGTACTTATAAAGAAGTTGAAATCTATTATTCAGAAAATGGTGAAGCAACAAATAATCTTAATGATGCAAATAACGGATGGAGTACAGAATATGAAGAACTTGAAAATATTAAATCTTATTTAATAGTATTTAATGAAACTATTAAACCAGGAGAAATATCAGTATTTACATATTCATATGAAATTCCAGAAAAATTACCATGTGATACAGATATATATACAACATTTTCTACATATTATACAAATACATATAATGAAAACCAAAGTGAGGAAGCTGATATCATAGGTTTAGAGACAGTAAGTGCACCAAAGATTGAGGTAAGTATTACATCAGATGCTGGTGAAACAGTAATTGAAGGACAGATGATTGAATATACAGTATTAGTAAAAAATGTTGGAGAAGTAGATGCAGAAGATGTAAATGTTACATTAGATATACCAGAAAATACAACATATATTGAATATAATGATGGGTCTTTAGATAGTAAAAATTATTTTGAAAGAAAAGAAGATATAAAAACAGTAAATATTGATGTTGGAGACATCTTAGTAGGCGAAGAGAAAAGTTATACATATGTTGTACAAGTAAATACAGAAACTAAAGAAATATCTGGTGCAAAGGTTGAAGCTTCTGTTGAAGGTCTAGATGAAGATGGAAATCCAAAATTACCAGAAGATGAAGAAACAAATGAACCTTCAGAAGAACCAGAAAAACCAGCAGAACCAGAAGTTCCAGAAACTCCTGAAGGAGAAGAAGGGGAAATTTCAAATGATAATGAATCAATTATAGAAGATACAACAGATGATTCTAATGTTGAAAAACCTGATTTAGAATTAAGCTTTACAGAAAATTATGCAGGAGCTTATGTAAGAGAAAATGCAGACATTTATTATTATATTACTATTACAAATAATACAGATGAATCTATAGGTGCTACTCAAGTAATATATCCAGATGGAACAATTAAAACTTATGAGGAATACTTAAAAGAGGAAGAAGAAAAGAATAATCAGGCAGCAGAAAATAATGAGCCAACTCCAGAAGGAGAAGCTGAAGAAGAACTTGAGTTCATAATGGGTAAAACTTTAAATAATATAAATATTTCTCAAAATATTCCAGAAGGTGTTACTTTTGATAGTGCATATATAATGGAATTTGATGAAGAAACACAATTTGATAAAGAAACTCCTGTTGGAACATATGATGAGGCAACAAGAACTTACAATTTAAATATTGAGAGCCTAGAAGTTGGAGAATCATATGAACTAGCAGTTAGAGTAAGAACAAATTATTTAGAAGAAATAGAAAAATATATGGAATCACAAGTTATTGTAACTGGTGATGAAATAGAAGATGTAGTTTCATATAAAATAAAAAATAGAATTGGTAGACCAAATGTAGAGACAACATTTACATCAAGTGCTGATGGACAATATGTAAAAGAAGATGAAGATATTTCTTATAGATTAGTTGCAACAAATACAGGAGTGTTCTCTGCAGAAAACTTAACTGTAATAGATTTATTACCTGAAGAATTAAAAGGATTAAGCGGAACATATTATCTAGAATCAGATAAAAAGAATGTAAAACACGTTAATTTTATAACTGCAAATAAAATGTCAATGGTAGTAACTCTTGAAGTTGATGATACTTTAGTAGTTGATATAAATACTAGAGCAAGACAGATAGATGAAGAAGAAAAAGAGATAGATAATAATTTATCCCTTGAATCTATCAGTTTTAAAAATAATATGCAAACAGAACCAATTACAACAATAGTACAACAAAAAGAAGATACACCATATAGACCAAGTTCTGATGATAAAAATAATGTTGTTCTTATTAAGAAAAATGAATCAGAACAATCTACAAATGATAGTAAAGCATCTAATAAAATAACAGGTAGAGCATGGCTTGATAAAAATAAAAATGGTAAGAGAGACCAAAATGAAAACTCTTTATCAAATGTTTCAGTAACATTATATAGCGCAGAGACAAACGAAGTTGTAGCAAAGAGTAAAACAGATGGATCTGGTACATATATTTTTGATAAGTTATCAAATGGTAAGTATTATGTAATATTCGGTTATGATACTACAAAATTTGCTTTAACTGAATATCAGAAAAAAGATGTTGATGGAACATTAAACTCAGATGCTATTTTAACAAATGCATTAGCAATTACTGATATTATTACTATAAATAATAATAGTGTTGGTAATATAGATATAGGATTAATTGAAGCTTCTGTATTTGATTTAAGCTTAGATAAATCAGTAACAAAGATAACAGTTCAAACACATAAAGAAACTAAAGCATATGAATTTGATAATTCAAAATTTGCAAAAGTAGATATACATTCTAAAGAGCTTGAAGGTGCCGGAGTTTATATGGAATATAAAATTACGGTAGCAAATAAAGGTGAGGTTGCAGGATATGCAAAGACAATAGTTGATTACATACCAGAAGGAACAATATTTAATCCAAATTTAAATCCAGGTTGGTATGAAGGTCCAGACGGATTAATATATTCTAAGGCTTTGGAAAATGAAATAATTAATCCTGGTGAAGGAAAATCAATAAAACTTGTATTATTTAAACAAATGACAGAAGAAAATACTGGTATAGTAAGTAATAGTGCAGAAATTGCAGAAACATTTAATGAAGAAGGTATAGAAGATATAGATTCAGTTCCAGGAAATGGACTAGATAATGAAGACGATTTAGGAACAGCTGATATCGTAATATCTGTTGAAACAGGTGGAACATTTATTAGCGGAGCAGTATTTGTAGTCTTTGTAATAGTTGCTCTGGTTGGAGTATACATATTTAAGAAAAATGTATTAGAAAGAGTAAGGAGGTGGTAATATGGATAAAAGATTTAACTTAAAAAATAAATTAATAATATGTATAAGTATTCTTTTAGCAATATTACTAATCTCTTGCATGAATATTGTTTATGGTGAAATGTCACTTGTAGTTACTTGTGGAGGAGAAACAAATGTTATATATACTCCAGGAGATAATATAACAGATTTAGTAGCTGCACTTGGAACTTTTGGAGCAGATGGAATAGTTGGTGACAATGTATTTTTAAGTTGTTATGAACATATAACACAAAAACCAAATGGTTTTTATCCACAGTTTTGTAGTGGACATGGTGTAAGAATTTCATCAGCACAAGGAGCATATGATTATTCGACAGGACATCCAGTTGGATTTATAAAAACTTCTTTAGGAGACGTATTTACAGTCACAGATGGAGGAAGACAACTTGCACTTTTATATGATCCTTATTTAAATTCAAGTTCTACTATAGGATATCATAATGATGATTATATAGTAACTGTAGTAGAATCAGGATGTTTTAATAAAAGTGATTCTATTCAAGCTGGTATGGCAGTAGCTTTAGCTTATGGACAAGCAAAATGGGGACCAAACTTTACATCAATTACATATGGTTATTATTTAAATGCTGGACCGGAAAATGCTACTCCAGGAGAAGCATATGTTTTAACTGAAATGAATAATAATACAAGTAATAGTAGTTATGTTCAATATGCATGGTGGAAAGTTAAAGATGAATCAAATAGCTCTGCAGGTGAACCAACAGGAGACGGAAATGAAGGTGTCGTAGAAGGCGGAAATGATAATCCGAATATCCAAGATCCAGATGGAGTAATAGGAGATGATCCATATGCACCACCAGAAAATACTGGAGTAACTGACGATGCTACTGAATTATATGAAGAAGCAATGGCTTTCCAAGGTTATATTCTAGAAGTTGCAGGTGAGACAAATGGTGCAGCAATGAAGAATAGATATAGAGGACAAGTTTTTGATATAAATTACGCAGATGTTGTAGAAGAAATTGATACATCTGATATAGACGTATTATATGATTCAAAGACAAACACTTATAGAATAGGACCAATGAGTGTAAATTATATTAGAGCAGGTGCTAAATATGGAAATAGAAAAGCAGTTGATTTTGCTGGTATTTCTAAAGCAAAACTAACTGTAAAAGATGTAGATGGATCTACAAGAAAACTTGAATTAGATCAATCAAATTATAATGGTACAAAAGGATTTAGAATTGTATATGATCATGAAAGAGTAATGAAATATTATGATGTAAATGATTATTCAGAATATGTTAAAGATGAAAACTTCTATTATCCTTACCCATATCCAGATGAGGAGTTCTATATTGAAATAGATTATATGGATGATATAGCTTCAATAGAAGAATTTAAGTTTGATTTCCACTGGATGAATGGTGGAGCACAATATGAAAACTTAATGGAAGCATATGCATATGTTGTTGATTGGCAAGTTCAAGTAGAGTATAAAGAAACAACAGGACATTATGATAGACGTCACACTCACGGAAGTGGAGAGGATGCATATAGTTGCTCAGGACATTGTAGAGGACATCACGTATATTATATACATGATTATTATACATGGCTTCAATATAAATCACATGATACTATACAATCTCAACCATTTATTTGTGGATTATATGCTAGATTAGATGATTTCGATCCAAACTACGGAGATGGAACTCCAACGGTAGGTGGTGGAGACGCTGTTGCAGTTACTGCAGGAGGTTGGGACTTAACAACCGAGATTGCAGGATTTGCATGGGTTGAAGGAATCGCTTATGAAAAAGGTGTTGTAGTAAGTAAAGGCGATAGTAAATGGTCAGAAGATGTAGGCGAGCATGGAGAGAAAGATAAGAGAAAGAAAAATATAGAAGTAAGAGTAATGAGAGTTGTATATGATAAGAGTGGAGATTCATATACAGAAGTTCGTAGAGAATTAGCTCATGCTTATAAAACAAAAACAATAGAAGAAGATGGAACAATTACATTAACAGATGAATATGATTGGGGTAATACTAAATTATATACTGATGATAATGGAGAATATAAAGTATATCTAAAGATTCCAAGTGTTGAAGATAAAACTGAAAATCAAATGGTATCTTATGATATAGAATTTATATATGATGGACAAACTTATGAGGCTGTTGAATATTTAGTATCTACAGAAGCGGATAATGCTGAAGATAAATTAGCAATATTCCAACAAGTATCAGAAGATTCTAAAACATCTGGAACCTTAGATTATTCTAAATTTAAAGATGATTCATATGTAATAGAAAATACTAGTACATCAGATACAAATACTCCAGTAGCCAGTGGTAGAAATGAAATACCTCTTGGTAGACCAAACTTTGATTTAAATTATGAAGAAGTTTATGGTGCAAATCCAATATCTGATGATAAATCAACTATTGGTGCTGCAAATGGTGATGAAGGAGAAAAACAATTAAAATATGATGGTAAAATGTATTCTGAATTCTTAGAAGAAGTAGGAGATACAGGTGGAGGTTTATCTGGTGAAGAAGATAGAATAGTTTCTGAACTAGATACAGAAGATGATAATGAATATGTATATGAACAATATCAATTAGCATCTAGAACTTCTACAGCAAGTCTATTATTACCATATACAGATAGAATTTATATAAGACATTATAGTGATGAGACTGCAACAGATGACTTAAAAGAGTATGCACAATTATATGAAAGCCAAGGTAGAGTATTAGATGGAGAAGAATCATGGTACTTCCCAGTATATGAATACTTCCATCAAATAAACTTAGGATTAATAGATAGAGAAGATGTTGACTTAAGTGTATCTAAAGATTTATATAAATCTGAAGTTGTAGTAAATCAACAAGAAGTAACATATAAGTACAGTACATTAAGAGATTATGAAAATGAAGATAATGCAGAATATTTAAATACATTACTTGAAATTCAAAATATTCATCAAAAATATGAACTTGGATTATATGCAGCTGACTTTTACTATAGATCAAATGTATATGAGGAAGCTGGAACTCAAGTTGGTGATATGATTAAAGAATGGAAAGATGGAACAGAGCTTAAAATGTATGTAACATATAAGATGAGCGTTTATAATGATTCTGAGACAGCAAAAGTTTCAGTAAATGAAATTATAGATTTCCATGATTCTTCATTCACTTTAGTTCAGGAAGATGAATATGCAGATGTAATAGATACAGAAGGACATAAATATTCAAAACTTGTTGCAGAAGCACCATATTATAGAATTTATTCATTAATGGAATCTGAATTAACTTCAAGCATATATCATTACAATAGTAAAGAAGATATAGCAGAAGATAGTTTATCTAGAGCAGAAGCAAGTGGTCAACAAGTAATCCAAGAGACAATTCCAAGTGGATCATGGGTAATAGATACTCAAACATATGGAGATGGGGCTTATAAGAAAGCGACATTAGATATGTTTAATCATGACAGTGGAAATGAAGGATTTAAATTATCTCCTGGTGAGAAAATAGAACTATTTGTAACTTATGAGATAGACAAAGAAGGTTATGAAGATGCAACAAAAGAATCTTATTCTTCTGCATCAGAAAAGACTAGAGAGAAATTACTAGGTGGAAAGAATAATGTTATTGAAGTTGGAAATTATACAACATTCTATACAAAAGAAGGTATAAGATTTAATACATCAGCATATAAAGAAGGAGATATTTCAGGTCAAGTAGACGCAGATTCAGCTCCAGATAATATTAACTTTAATAAAACAGTTAAAGATGAAGATGGAGATGTAACTCTTGATAAGAAATGGTTTGATGATGATGCCGATTCGGCACCAGTATATAGAATATACATAAGAGAAGGCGATGAAGAAAGAAGAATTGATGGTACTGTATGGGAAGATAAAGATTCTTCTGATGCAGAAGGATTTGATACAGCTACAGCAGATGGTATAAGACAAGATTCAGAACCATTAATTGAAGGTGTAACAGTAAGTTTAGTTGAAAAGATTAGAATACCTAAAGATCCTGAAAGTTCAGGAGATGATGAAAATAATCCTTACTTAGAATATGAATTTGTATGGCCAGAAAATATAAGCTCAGTAATGGAAGGATATAATCCTATCACTAGAACAGATCAAAATGGTGGATATGGATTTAGAAACTTTACATCTGGTGTATATGTAGTAAGATTTGAGTATGGAAATACTGTAGAGACAATAGAATATAACGGACAAGATTATGAAAATACAGCATATCAGACAGGTATGACAAATAAAACATCATCAGATGAAACTGAACAAGAAAACTGTGATAGTTTATATCAATTAGGAGAAGCTACATTAAATAATGAGTGGCATGATTTAGGAAGGAATGAAGCAGCTAAAGAACTAGAAGAAGCAAAAGTATCTGACGCAAGAGATTATGAGCCACAAAGATTAAGAGTAATCGCTTACTCAAGAACAATAAACAATTCAGTTGCTGAAATTTTAGCAACAAATGAAAGAAATAATGGTAAACAACAAGAATTAATGGATGCTACAGCAATGGTCGCAAATACAGCTAAATTAAACTTTGAAGTTGAAAGATCTAGTGAAATAGATTATGAGAAATATAACAATGATGATCAATCAATAAAAGTTGTTAAAGGTGTTTCTAAAGAACAAATTGAAAATATTGAAGATACTCAACAAGAAACACAAAAATATTATGCAAAAGGAATAGACTTTGGTATTGAAGATCGTGCTCAAAATAGTATTCAATTAGACAAATATTTAAAACAAATAGAACTTACAAAAGAAAATGGAAATGAAGTAATATTAAGAGTTGATATTGATGATAATGAAGCAATAATATATGACTCTGAAAATACAGTAAATCCTTCAAGAATACTTGCACTTAGCCAATCAGGCGGTGTACAAGGATTTAAGTATATTACAATGGAAAGTGATTACTTTAATGATTTAACAGTAACACTTACATACAGAATGGATGTAGTAAATGAATCTGAAGTAGATTGGACATCTGAAAACTTGTCAAAAGTGTATACTTTCGAAGAATTAAATGATTTAGCAGATGAGATAGAAGGTACAGTTGATCCATCAGCTTCAACAAGTGAATATACAGCAATAGCTAAAGGTGAAGGAATTTCTTATGGTGAATATGCAGGATATTACTACTATACAAACGAAGTAATTGACAAAAATACTAAACAAGCAACAGTACCAAAGAAATCAGAAGCTGACATAGAATATAAAGATGCAGTAGTAAAAACAACTGTAGATATGTTAGTTGATTATATAGACCCAGATATTTCTCTAGCAGAAAGTTCTGCAAGTTTTGCTGAAGAAGGTGCTTGGGAAAATAGCTTTAACTACGAAAACTTTGTAACAACAGAAAGAGTAAGAACATTAGAAGGATTAATATCAGAAGATTCTTATACAGTAGATCAAGGAAATATATATCTACAAGATAACAATGGAAACTTGTATATATCTGAATCTAAATCAAATATTGCAATATCAGCAAATGATGCAATAGAAAGAAAAGATAGACCATATATTAAGTATGAAAGAAAAGCATCTGGTGCAAAACAAGTAGATAGTACAGGTTGGGATTTTGTAAAATCAGAACAAAATGTACCATATTCATATAGTTATAAAGTAGAGTCTTCTAAAGGCAGTATAGATAGTATCTATAATAGAACTCTAACAAAAGAATTAGAACCTATAGGATATTCTGGAGAAGAAAATGCTAAAGGTGAGATATTTATAGATACAAGTGTAACAGTTAATTCATCTAATAGTGCTGACAACATGAACTATGATAACTTAGCCGAAGTATTGGTATATTCTAATACAGTTGGTAGAAGAACATTTATGGAAAATGAATTTGATTCAGAAGAACATAAAACAATAGCTTCTCCATCAGATAAAAATATACCTACAATACCAGGTAATGCTAATGAGATTGCTAAATTAGAAAATTCTAATGCAACATCTCAAGGTGGAGGAATCTGGAATGCAGGACATACAAGTAACTTAGCTAAGACAAGTAAGACTAATTTAGCTGAAATTGATGGTGATGCTACAGAGTATGTAACATTTACAGAACCTACTGGTATTAAGTATGTAGAAGCCCAAAAAGCTAAATACATGATAATAGTATTAAGTATAATGGGAGTTTTAAGCTTAGGCGTAGTTGGTGTTACAGTAAAATTAGTAATAGATAAACGTAAGCTTTTGGGTGAAGAATAATAAAAAAGGACTTTGAAGAGAAATCTTCAGAGTTCTTTTTTTAGGTAGAATAAAATTTAGTAAATCAATTAACAAAGTGTAAATAATATGTGGATAACTTTTTTAAAATAATAATTTTTTATATTCAAAAAATAGAAAAGATTTAAATGGTCAATTTAACTAGATAGAAAAAGGAAAAAGAGTATAAAAAAGTGTTAATCCTTATACGTGCTGAAAAATAAAGCTTTTTTAAAGATATGTTATAAGTAAAAGCAAAAAAAATAATAAAAATAATTACCAGTTTGTATATAAAAAAACAAAAAATAAGTAAACATAATTATAAAAAACAATTTTTAGCAAAAAGTGTTTAAAAAATCCCTTAAAATTTAATGAAAATGTAATATTTTCTGAAAATGAACAATTTCCGTAGTTTTATTTACTATAAAAAAACAGACAATATTATATTTTAATTAAAAGATAGATTGACAGTATATATTTAATAATTAAAATAAGGCTTATAGAAAATAAAAGAAGAAAGGTTTGGGGGAAAGTTATGCATAACAAAAGAAAATTAAGTCAAAAAATAGTTGCAACAGTTTTACTTATCTGCTTAATGCTTACTGATTTTGCTGGACTTGGATTTGCAGTAGTTTCTTATGCTGCTGAAAATACAACAGTACAAAATCAAGCAAATTCAAATATAACATTTGCTGCAAGCATATCAAGTGATACAGTACAAAAACAAAATTCATATATTGCAACTACAACAGAACAAAACTTGACATTGAATATTAATGTCGGAGTCACAGGAACAGGATATTTGAAGGCACCAGTTTTAGAACTAGTGGATTTAGATAATCAAATGTTCCAAATCAAAGGAGAAATAGTAACAGGAGAATTTATTCAACTAGTTGATGGAAACAAGATTTACTTGAATCAAATATCTGCTGGAACAGAGATGGAAATAAATCTTCCAATCGAATTTAAAAATCCAGAACAAATTGATATTTCAAAAATTAATTCTCAAGTAAATCTAAACCTAACTGGAACATATGTTGATGAAGAAGGAAATAACTTCGAATCAGTAAATTCTACTTCAGTAATGCTTGGATGGAACAATGATCCTTCAATTCAAGTATTATCAAATGTAGAAAAATATGTACCTTACAAACAAGATGGAATAGATTATGCTTTAGTACAATATAAAGTAGAATCAAACTTAGTTGAAGGAACTGAATCATTCCCAATTAAAGATTCTACAATTTCATTAAATATTCCACAAATTGAAGGAGCTCAAATTAATTCAGTTCAAGTTTCTGCATTAAATACAGCTTTAACAAATGGTCTTCAAGGAAGCGAAGTAGTATTTAATGAAACTAACTGGGAATATGTTGATGGAAAGGTAAATATATTTGTAGCTAATACTTCAGAAAATACTATATATAATGCACCAATAGGAAAAGATGAATATGTAGTAACAGTTATATATTCAAATGTAAATTTAGGAGATAATACATTACTAAATGGAGAAGTAAGTTTATCTACTAATGTATTTGCAGCTGAAGGTGTAAAAAATATAGCTGGAAGCAATGTTGCTCAATATGATTTATCAGAGCAAACAGGAAGTATAGTTACATATGAAGTTACTGGACAAACAGAAAGTGTAAGTAAAGGTAATATTTATGCTAACTATAACTTAAAAGAAAACTTTTATGAAACTGAATACTCAAATCTTTTAAATATAAATATATCTAGACCTGAAGTAGTAGATATAGTAGAAATAAGAGAAAAAGAAGAATACTTTACAGATGAAAGTGGAAATAAATTTACTACTGCTACAAACGAAGGTTATGAAACATATTATAAAACAACAGTAATTAATAAAGAGAATTTAAATAGTATCATCGGAGAAAATGGAAATGTTCAAATTTTAGATGAAAATAATAATTCTCTAGTAACAATAAATAAAGATACACCATCTGATGAAAATGGAAACATTATAATTAATTACAACAGTACAGTTGGAAAAATAGTAGTACAAGTTAACAATCCAGAAGCTGAAGGAATTTTAAATGTTGTAAATACAAAAGCTATTGGAAAGTTATCTTATGGAAAGACTACAGCTATAAACATAGATAGATTAACAAGTGAATTTGAAGCAGCAGCCATGTATGATGGCGGAGTAAAAAATGAAATTGGAAACTTTACAACAAATACTTCTTTAACAGGAACAAAATCAAATGCGACAGTTTCATTAAGTAGAAGCGATTTATCATCACTTGTAAAAAATGAAGATGTAGAAATAAATATATCTTTAAATAACTACAATGACACAACAGATTTATATAAAAACCCAGTATTTGAACTTACATTCCCTAAAGAAGTTACAGAAATAAATGTTAAAACAATGAATATTCTTTATGGAAATGAAGAATTAGAAATAAGCAATATCGAAGGATATAAAAATAAAGAAGGAAATGTAGTATTAAGAGTAGCTTTAAAAGGAACACAAACTAAATATAGTTTAGGAGAAGTTACAGATGGTACAACAATTATATTAAATTCAGATATATCAATAGATAAATATACAACATCTTGTGAAAAGACAATTAAAATGAATTATTATAATGAATCAGCAACAGAATATGAAAATGCAGTAGAATGGGCATTAGATGTTGAAAGAACAAAAGATACATTACTTACAAACTGTGGAGAAGTAAGTATTCCGCTTAATATAGTTGCTCCATCAGGAGTATTAAATGTACAAGAATTAAGTAATTATGATGATTCAAAAAATACATTATATTCAATTAACCAAGGAGATGTTTCAGCAACAATTCCTACATATACAGATGGAAGAGTTGCAACATCAAGAATTACAATGATGAATAACTCAGAAGATGTTATGACAGATGTTTCAATATTAGGTAGAACAACATTTAAAGGAAATAAAAACATAACAAATGGTGAAGATTTAGGAACAACAATAGATAGCTCAATGGTAACAGGACTTAAAGAATTATCAAATGCAGGAAAAGAATTAAAAGTTTACTATTCTGAAAATCCAAATGCAACTAAAGATTTAAATAATGAAGAAAATGGATGGAAAGAAAATATAGAAAGCTTTACTAATGTTAAATCATATTTAATAGTAGTAAATGGAGATGTTCAAGTAGGAGATATAATTTCATTTGAATATACATATCAAATTCCAGCACAATTATCTGCAAATAATGTTTTACTTGGAACACTTGCTACTTACTATAAAGTAAATGGAGTAGACACTATATCAGAATCAAATAAGGTTACTTTAAAAACAGTTGAAGAACCAGTACTTACAGTAGAGACTACTTCAGATGCTGAAGGTGAAGTAAAAGAAGGACAAGTAATTACTTATACAGTTACAGTTAAAAATGATGGAAAAGCAAAAGCTGAAGATATAACAGTAACAAGTTTAGTTGCTGAAGGAACAACTTACTTAGAAGAAAAAGAAACAGGAGAATTAGAATTAAATCCTGATGTAAACGAAATAAAGATTGATATTGGAGAGATTGAAGCAGGAACCTCAAAATCTGTTTCATATAAAGTTCAAGTTGATGATAATGCAACAGAAGAAATGGAAAAACCAGATAGCATAGAAGATGCTACTCAAAAATTAACTTCTACATCAGAAGTTGATGGTGAAGGTTTAGAAAAACCAATATTTACACAATCAGCAGAAACAGTAGTAAAACCTGCTGAAGCTAAAGTAACAATTTCAGAAGAAAACTATGTACAAGCAGTAAAAGAAGGACAAGAAATTGAACTTGATATATTAATTGATACAACAGGAAATATAAATAATCCAAGAATTACAGTAGAACTTCCAAAAGGAGTATCATATTCAGATGCCTATACATTAAAATTCTTAGAAGATGGTATTTCGACAGAAAGAGTTGAATGTGCTAAATATGATAATAATTCAAGAACAGTAACTTATAGTTTTGATAGATTAAATGGTTCAAAATTTGTTAAATTAAAAGTTAAAGTAGATGAAGTTAAAGAAAATGGAGAAAATATCTTCTTTGTAGCTAAAGTTACAGGAGATGGAGTTTCTGAATATGCTTCTAATGAATGGTTACATACTTTAACAAAACCTGAATTATCAATATCATATACATCATCTACAAATGATAAATATATAAAAGCTGGATCTAAAGTTGAATATACTTTAGTAATAGAAAATACAGGATTATGTTTAGCTGAAGATATTAATATTTCATCATTAATACCAGATGGATTAAATATTAATTCAGTAACATATCAATATAATGATAAAGCAAAATCACAAATATTAATAAAACAAGATAAATCAGTTGTAAAAACATTAAGTATTGAACCAGGATCTAAAGCAACAATTAGACTTACTGGTAAAGCAGCTGATATAGATACAAACGAAAAACAAGTACAAAGTTCATGGAGTGTAAGTTCTGATGAAATTGATACTATGACATCAGATACTATTACTCAAATAGTACAAAAAGTTGAAAAAGCTCCAGTAAAACAACAAGAAGAGGAAAAAGATAAAGTTGTAGTAAATAGCACAACTTCAACACCAAGCACACCAAAAACTCAATCAAGTTCTACATATAGAATTACAGGTAAAGCTTGGAATGATAAAAACGAAAATGGTAGAAAAGATTCTGGAGAAGTAGGTCTTTCAAATGTATCAGTAATACTATACAATGCATCAAATAATACACAAATACAAAAAGCTACTACAGATGGATCTGGAGAATATGTATTTAGTAATCTTCAAAATGGAAGTTACTATATAGTATTTGGATATAATACATCTAAATATAAATTAACAACTTATCATGTAAAAGGTTCAAATGCAAGTTCTAATTCAGATGCAGTAGTATCAAATGGATTAGCAATTACTGATAAGATCGAATTATCAGGAGCTAGCCAAGGTGACATTGATATTGGATTAATTGAATCAAAGATGTTTGACTTAAGTTTAAGTAAAACAGTAACAAAGATAACAGTACAAAATGATTCTGGTACAAAGGCATATAATTTCAATGATTCTACAACAGCTAAGGTAGATATCAGAGGAAATGAACTTGCTTCATCAAGAATATATGTTGAGTACAAGATAACAGTTTCAAATAAAGGTGAACTTTCAGGATATGCTAAGAGTATAGTTGATCATATTCCAGAAGGAATGATCTTTAGTCCAAACCTAAATCCAGGTTGGTATCAAGATGCAGAAGGAAGATTATATACAGAAGGCTTAGCAAATACTGAAATAAATGCTGGACAATCAGCATCAGTTAAATTAATTTTAGTAAAACAAATGACAGAAGCAAATGCAGAGATATTAACAAATACAGCTGAAATTGCAGAATCATATAACGAATCTGCTATACCTGATGTAGACTCTGTAGCAGGAAATGGAATAGCAACAGAGGATGACTTAGGATCTGCAGACGTAATCGTATCAGTTTATACTGGTGGTGGAATGATTAATGTAATGGTATTATTAACGACTCTGATTACTCTGTTCATAGCATTGTATGTAATTAAACTGAGAATAGATAGAAATAATAAGGGGGTGATAACATGGGAATAAAAAATAGAATAAGTAAAATAGTTAAATTAACAGTTTTCATGTTATTAGCCGTTGTTATTAGTGCAAGCTTTATGCAAATAGCATTTGCTAAAAAAGTAATAAAAAGCGTGCCGAGCCACGTGGAAAATTATCAAATACCTGGTTATATAACTTATGAACAATACATCAATGATCCATTCTTACTATGTACAGCTCATGG
>CALWZY010000011.1 GCA_944386155.1 uncultured Clostridia bacterium
ATTCCGTCAAATCCTTTCATATCAACGATTACAGGGTTTCTCTTAAAGTCATAGCAACCACGCATTCAACGTGAGACGTAAATGGAAACATATCTACAGGAGTTACTTCTTTAATATTATATTTTTCTTCAAACAATTTTAAATCTCTTGCAAGTGTTGCCGGATTACAACTAACATACACAACTTTTTTTGGAGTTATATTTAATATTGTATCAATCGCAATTTTTTCACAACCTTTTCTTGGTGGATCTATAAAAACGACATCTGGTTTTATATTATTTTCTTTTATAAATTCTGGTAATTTCTTCTCTACATCTCCGACAAAAAAATCAGCATTTTTAATATTATTTAATTTAGCATTTTCCTTTGCATCATCTATTGCTTCTTTTATAGTTTCAATTCCATATAATTTTTTTACATTTTTTGATGCACAAATACCAATCGTTCCAATTCCACAATACAAATCAAATATAGTCTCTTCTCCTTTTAATGAAGCATACTCTATTGCTTTAGAGTATAATACTTCTGTTTGTATTGGATTTACTTGATAAAAAGACATATTAGAAATCTTAAACTTATATCCTAATATTTCATCATAAATATATCCATCGCCATATAAAACGATATTTTTATCTCCTAATATTACATTAGTATTTTTATTATTTATATTTT
This sequence comes from uncultured Clostridia bacterium, assembly GCA_944386155.1. Classification (GTDB taxonomy): domain Bacteria; phylum Bacillota; class Clostridia; order TANB77; family CAG-508; genus UMGS1994. The sequence continues at coordinate 673 of CALWZY010000011.1, forward strand.
TAATAATTGTCTTAATTTGAGGATATTTACTTAAAATATAATCTATAAAACTTTTTTCTAGCTTACTATCAATTTTATCCTCATTTAAAACTAATGTACACATAATTTCATTAGTCTTGACACCTATTCTAATTACAATATGCCTTACTATTCCTTTTAAATTTTTCTCATCATAAGCACTTATATGATTATTTTTTATAAAAGAAAATATGTCATTTGCTACATCTTGAATTAACTCATTTTGTATCATACATTTAGTTGTATTAATAATATTATGACTTCTCTTACTAAAGATGCCCATAACCATTTTTTTACCGATATCCATCCCTACTGGATATTGAAGCTTATTTCTATAAAAAAATGGTGATTCCATTCCTAGTACATCATTAACTTTTATATAATCTAAACCTTGTTTTCTAAGCACATTTTTAACAATTTCTTTTTTAATTTTTAAAGTATAATCATAATTTACATGTCTTAAGGAACATCCCCCACATCTAGTATAAGTCATACAGTCTGGATTTTTTCTATGTTCAGATTTATTTAAAATCTCAATTATTTTTCCATACCCATGAGAAGATAAAACTTTAATTATCTTAATTTTTATCCTTTCTCCTTTTATCGCACCATTAATAAATATAGTAAAATTATCAATTTTTGCTATACCTGAGCCTTCTAATCCATCATCTATTATATCTACTACAAATTCATCATTTTTCTTAATATTCACTTTTTTATTCTCCTTAAAAAGCAGTTAGACTATTATTATTATTATTATTATTATTATTATTATTAGAATTTTATGTAAATTATTTTAACATAGTTTTGGTTCATTGTAAATTTTAAATCTTAATAAATTAAATTATTATAAATCGAATTTATTTTTAATATAACTTAATAAACTATTACAACCTTCATAAATATCATCATAAGTAATATCAAAGTTTCCTGTATACCATGGGTCTGCTATATCTCTTGGCCTTTTACTAAAGTCTAATAATCTATATACTTTATTTTTTGTATCTATTCCTATAATTTTTTTAATATTTCTTATATTACTCTCTTCCATTCCTATTATGAAATCATATTTATCATAATCTTCTTTTTTTATTTTTCTTGCTATATGGTTATCAAAATTTATATTTTTTTCAATTAATTTTTTTCTTGTACCATAATGCATTCCATTACCTTCCTCTTCACTACTTGTTGCTGCTGAATCTATATAAAAATCATCTGATAGATTTTCTTTATCTACTAGATCTTTAAATACATATTCTGCCATAGGAGATCTGCAAATATTTCCTAAACAGACAAATAATATTTTTATCATATAATACATCCTTTCATTTTCAAGTTATATTTTTTATTTTTAATATTTTATCATATAAAAGAAGAAAGTATTAAGTACTTTCTTCTTTTATATATGTTTAATTTTTATTTTACATAGATTTTAGTTTTTCTAATACTTCATCTATATCATATATTGGATCTTCTCCAAGACTTGTAGATTCCATATTCAAATCTTCTAATTCTACAATTTTTGAAGCAACTGATTCTATAGCTTTTACTCTTTCTTCAGATAAATCAGTAGATTCTCTATCAACTTCAACTGCTCCTGCAGCTTTTACTGAACTTCTTACTGCATCTACTATATTATCTTCTGAAATTCCTCCATTTTGCTTTGGAGCATTTCTTGAAAAGTTTGGATCATTCATTTGCTCTCTTGTTAATCCATCTCTTCCGCCTCTGCTACTTCCTCTACGTTCATTTCTTGATGTACTTCTTTGATCTGGAATTGAAGGATCTTCATCTCCTGGATTTACTACATTTACACCATCATACATTGAATTTAATTTGCCTTTCAATGTTGCTGTAAATTGTTCTCCTACTCTAATCTTACTTTGTTTTTGTGCAAAAACTTTATTAAGTTCATTCGTTACACCTTGTACATATTGATCTGTAGCAATAGCTCTTTGTGTTGCATCTAATCCTGTTAAATCTGAACCAAATGATGCAAAACCAGATTTTTTCTCATATTCACTAACAGCTCTACTTACATCATCTATACTTACTGGATTTACCAAATCATATAAAACTGTATCTATTTGCTTATCTCTTTCTTCTCTTAACCTTGCTGCTTTTACAGGATCGATTTTTTCTATTAAATCAATTTGAGCATCTTGCATAGCTTTCATTTCATTATATTGTCTTACAATAGCTTTTTCTTGCTTATCTGCTTTATCATATAATGTAACTAAAGCTCTATTTTTAACATCTTCTCTAAAACTTTGCTGATTAACTTCAGATCTTCTTAAACGATTTACATATGATGCACCTGTAGCAAAGCCTACTCCGCCCATTAAAGCTCTTTCTCCAAGGTTTCTTCTTCTTAATCTTTCTTCTAAATATCTCTTGTTTATTCTTCTTCTCTGTCTAAATGATCTTCCTGATCTTATATTTCCATTATTAAATACATATGGAATTCCATCTGCATCTAATTTGTTCATTATCTCTCTTGCCGCTCTGCTATCTTGTATTCTGATTCCGTTAAATGTATATCTCTTCTTTTCTTTTATTCTAGGTCTTCTAAGTGGTGCTATATTTCCAAGCCCACGATGTGCTGATATAAGTTTATCTGCTGATTTTGCAAACATTGAAAGTCCAACTGATGGATCAATTATAAGTCCAGGGAAAGCTCCAACAGCATATGCAACTCCACCTACTGTATCTGAAGCAACTCTTGCAGCCCTTGCAACATCTTGTTTTCTCTTTGCTTTAATTTCTTTTTCTTTCTCTATCTTTCTATCTTCAACATCAGTTATATTTGCTTTTACATCTTTAGAGCTATCTATCATTCTATCTTCTGTTAATGTATCTCTTAATCTATTTCCAATTGTAGTTGCTCCTGTACCTATTGCTGTACCTACTGGTTTTAAAACTGTCTTATTTAATCCTCTTGCATATCTTCCACCTAAATCTTTTAGATTTCTTCCTGCAATAGATGCTTGAGCGATTGAAGGAATTGCTTGATCCATAACATCATCAGCACCAGCTGAGAATGCTAAAATCTTTCTTAAGATACCTTCTGCCTTTGACATGAAGTGTAAGAATACTAAACTTAATGCAATACCCATCAATGATTCTTCTGTAAGTCTTAATGCTGTTCCTATAAACACAACATATATTAAAGCATGAATTGATTGGAGTAATGCTGTATATATAAAGTCTTTAAGCCACGTAGTATATATTGCTGCATTTTTACCTTTTTTATTTATTTTTTCAACTGCATACGACAATGCTACTACTGGTGATAATACTGCAAGTATCGCAAGAGTAAAGTATCTCTTAAGATATATAATCAAGAATTTTACTGCATAATATACTAAAACTATATACATTATCGTTCCTGACCAACCAGTACTTGCTTTTATTTCATATGCTTTAGATCTAACAGTTTCATACAGAGATATTTCATCTCCATTTTCATCAACTTGAGTTGATGAAATCCAATTTACAAATCCTTCATTTAGTAATAATACTCCATACATAATGTAATGCATTACAAATAGAAGTATAAATCCTGCAACCCAACCGATAAGCATTTCTTTATAAACAGCTTTTCCTTCAGCTGCAGTTGATATAGCAAGTCTAATACCTAGATATATTAATATCATAAGCATTACAGCAACAGCCATAACTCTAAAAGTGTAATACCAAGTTGCTATCGCTGTTTTTAGTAGATAAACTATTCCACCTTTATCTAGTTGAGCTACTAAAACTTCTGATGAATCATTATCTTTCGTTGTTAAAGCAGTTTCAAAATTAAAGAAGTTTGCATCTAATATTGGAACTCTATTAAATACTATATTTTCAACAGTAACATTTGCTTCTGATGAAGTAGTAATCTGAGTTTTTGAACCAATATTTGCTATTTCCTGTACGCCAACTCCTATATATTCTTCAGGATTACTTTCGTCACCTATAGGTTCTATTGGTTCTTCCGCTTCTTCTCCATCTTCTGCTGTTTCTTCTTCAGACTCTTCAGTCTCTTTTGTGTTATTTATTCCAGTAACAGTATTTACTAAGCCATCTATAACTCCTCTTTCAATTATAACTACCCAACCTATTATTACAATTCTAATTAAATAAGTTAATATACCAATAATCCAATCAAGTATTTTTAATAATGTATCAAATAACCATTTACCAAGAGTTCCTCCACTCTCATATCCTGACAATGTTGCAACACCTTGATAAATAAATCCATTTGCACCATATATACTATCTTTTTCTTCATCATAATCTGATGAACTAGAAATTTTACCATTTGGATTTACATCTACATCATGTAATCTTATAACTTCACTAAACCTATTAATATTTGATCCTATCTTCGCAGCAGGTCCACTAGATCCGAAGTTTGCAGTTTGTCCATTTCCTATGTACATCTCAACGTGTCCTTCTTTTACTAAGATGTCTCCTGGCTTAGCTTCACTTAGTGGAAGGTGATCCCAATATGTAGATGGTGCATTAAAGTTTCCAGATGCCATTGGGTCATATCCATAATCATATAAGTTAACTCCTAGTGCCAACTCATACATATATTTTACACCAGATGTACAACAACAATATAATGTACCAGATCCAAAAGAACCTCCAGACCAAGAAACTTCTGCTGTAGCTTGGTAGACTGAATTTGCCCCATATTTATTTATAAAGTCTACAGCATATTCAGAAACATATTCACCACAAGCTGAATCATATGTCTTAGCAAATGACTGCGTTGTTCCTGCTAGAGTAATAAAAGCTATTAGATATACAATTACTATTTTCTTTAATACTAGTTTTAATTTCTTCATTTCCCTATTACCTTTTTTAAAATTTAATCATTATAGTAGTATCATCATATTGCAAAGTTTTTGTAGTTCTGTCATAATCTTTAATCTTATAAGTCTCTGTTCCCTCTACTATTACTGATGTTTGTCTTGTAATTGCATTATACATGTAAATACCTTTTCCTTGTATATTATATATTAAATGGCTATCATCAGCCCATATATAATCATTCATTATAATGGTGTCATCTAAAGTATTGTCAGGATATTCACCTGTTTTACATCTAATATTTATATTATTCTTTCTCTCGTCTTCTGTTGAAACTCTTCCATATTCTACTGCAAATATATTACTAAATTGTAGTTCTTCATTTGAAGAGTCATCTGCAATAGTTCCAAAAACTAATTTTCTATTTTTTTCATTTTCTAATATTAAACTTTGGTTTACTTTATAAGTTAAATCAGAATAATCAGGTTGTTCTTCTTTAAATTTTCCATTGTAATTTTCATATATCTGTATTCCTTCTGCACTACTTGAAGAAAATGATATCTTAATACCTCTTAAAGCATAACTAATATCTAAAAAGTATGTATCATAATCATAATTTGTATAATCAGGCCATATGTCTGTAAGTTTATCAATAAGTTCATTTAATTTGTTTTCATCATCACTCTCGTTATATTCTTTAACAATTTCTTCAAAGTCTGTATATGTATCTTTTGAATAATTATAGTTAGGATATACTGATATTTCATCTGTTGAGAAGAATATATAAAAATCTTTTGTTTTATATCCGAAGTATTCCTGTTGAAGTATAAGGAGCTGTTCCAAATCTATTTTCTATAGAATCTAGATTTGTTCCAACTTTTATTCCTGATATAACATCTTTTTGATATTTATCATTAAATACTATGTTAAATACTTTTTTACTTATATTCCTAATTTCTATTCCTTCTTCAAAATATATATCATACTTTTTAAATGTTGATTCTTTTGTCCCTAAATTGACATTTGAAGGATTCCAATTATTATTTATTAAATTTGTAAGTTCTATAGAAGATACTGACATACTTATTGGAGTAACTTCTAAAGGTTTTTGTTTAGCATATTCTGAAAGTAACTTTCTAAAATATTCTTCTTTTGTAACATCATTTATATAAACACTTTCTACAGAACCATTACTGCATTTTATCTTTACAGTAATTTCTCTGGATTCATCTATTAATCTTACACTTAAATATCCTGTTTCATTTGCTATAGAATCACATACTGTTCCATAATAAGGCTCTGAAGATATGCCATCTACAACTGGATCTCTTCCAAATTTTAAATATATGTCTATATCATATCCTTCTTCAGTAGATTCTGTGTCTGATATGTATTCACATCCATTTTTTTCTACTAATTCTTTTATTGATATTTCTACTTGTTTAACACTTGGAACTTCTGTGTTTTTAGTAATTACAGCAGCAATTAACGCTGATACAAAAGCAAATACTATAACTGAAATAATAATTATTACTTTCGTTTTTTTATCTAATTTTATTCTCTTTTTTTTCTTCACTTTTCTTCTCCTTAATATTACTCCCTATATATACTATTATATTCCATTTTAGGGTATTTGTACAATAAAAATCGACTATTTTTTTATATTATTTATATATTTTTTTTATTACATTTTCTTATCATTTTGTAATAAAATTCATCTAAAAAAAGCAAAAAGATATATGACTTAAAAAGCCATATATCTTTATCTATAAAATTATGCAAATTAGTCCTCCGCTTCCCTCATTTACTATCCTTTGAAGTGTTTCTTGTATCTTATATCTTGCATCTTCTGGCATTCTCATAAGTTTATTTTGAAGTCCTTCATTTACGAGTTCATGAAGATTTTTCCCAAATATGTTAGATTCCCATATTTTTTGTTTATCATTTTCAAATTCTGATAATAAATATTTAAGTAAATCCTCTGATTGTTTCTCACTTCCCACAATTGGTGATACTTCTGTTTCAGTATCTACTTTAATCATATGAATTGATGGTGCTTTTGCTTTTAATTTAACACCATATCTAGATCCTTGTTTTACTATTTCAGGTTCTTCTAAAATTAAATCATCTATTCCTGGATTTACTATACCATATCCTTTTTCTTTTACTTCATGAAGTGCATATTCTATCTTATCATATTGCTTTTTAACTTTAGAAAACTCTGTAATAGTAGAAAATAAATCTCCTTCATTACTAATATTTACTCCTGTAATATCTGTCAAAACATTATAAAATAAATCATCATCAAGTTCTATTTTTATATTTGCTTCTCCTGTTCCAAGTTCAATATTCTCAGTAATTGCTTTATTTATTATTTCAACTTTATCTAACTTGTTTTTGCATTCTTCTATGTCTTTTAACTTGCAAACATTATCAAATGCACTTTTTATACTTTCATATAGATTACTTTTTACTTCATTTGTATCATCTAATCCATCAACCCATCTTGGGAAGTTTATATTTATTCTTTGAATATTAAATTCATATAATAAATTAGAAAATATTTTTTCCATATCACTGCTTTTAAGTTCACTGCAATTTACTCTTAAAACTTTAGAATTATACTTTTTCTCTAGTTCTTCACTTAGTTTTATACAATCATCACTTTCTGGATTTTCAGAATTTAATAATATAACAAATGGTTTATTAATTGCTTTTAATTCAGATACAACTCTTTCCTCAGCTTCTATATAATCTTCCCTTTCTATATCTGTAATTGTTCCATCTGTCGTTACTAATATACCAATAGTAGAATGTTCTTCTATTACTTTTTTAGTACCAATTTCAGCTGCTTTTTCAAAAGGCATTTCTTCTTCAGACCACGGTGTCTTTACCATTCTTGGCATATCATCTTCTAAATATCCAATCGCATTATTTACAAGATATCCAACACAATCAACTAATCTAATTCTCATTTTTACATTATCTGAAAGTTTAATCCCGACAGCTTCATTTGGAATAAACTTAGGTTCAGTTGTCATTATCGTTTTTCCACTTGCACTTTGTGGAAGTTCATCTATTGCTCTTTCTTTTTTATATTCATTATCTATATTCGGAAGTACGAATTGCTCCATAAATTTTTTTATAAATGTTGACTTTCCAGTTCTTACTGGTCCTACTACTCCCACATATATGTCACCATCTGTTCTTTTTGCAATATCTTGATATATCTTAAAACCTTCCATATAACCTCCTAATATTTATGTATTTAAACTTTTACTAATGTATATTTGCTATTTTGAATTTTATTCCTAAATTTAAATAAATATTTTCTTTTTTGTACATACTACATTTAAATATATGGAGGATAAAAAAATTTATGAATTTTAAAAAAAGATTTTCTGAAATATTTTCTTACCATAATACAAAAACATACTCATACACATTATCAGAGACTCAAGTATCAAATAATATAAATCCTGATTTAGAAATAAATACAAATAAACATATAAGCACCTCTTTAAAAGAAACAAAAAACTTTATAACAGTAAAATATAATGTTTTGATAAATAGTGATATTGTATTAAGACCATTAAATATTAACATTAAAGGAAATAATTATTCTGCACTTATTTTTTATATTGACGGTATGACTGATTCTGACAATATCAATAACTATGTATTAAAACCGTTGATGATGAAAAATCAAAATAATATGTTTAAAGAAATTAATAATAACAATAATGATAATAACAATAGTAATAATAATATCAATAATGTAAATAAGTCTAATTTGCAAACAATATCAAATTATGTATTTAATTCATTAATTCCTCAAAACAGTGTTAAAATGTCTTCTGTTTTTGAAGAAGTTTTTTTAGCAGTAAATACTGGATTTACAGCTCTATTTATAGATACTCTTGATGCTTGTTTTTTAATAGAAGCTAAAGGGTTTGATTCTAGAAGTGTTGAAAAACCAAGTAATGAAGTTGTTATTCGTGGTTCTCAAGAAGGTTTTGTTGAAAATATTAGAACTAATACTTCTATGTTAAGACGTTTAATTAATAATGAAAACTTAATAATAGAGCAATTATCTGTTGGTAAAATTTCAAAAACTGATATTTCTCTATGTTATATGAAAAATATTACTAATGATGATCTAGTAAATGAAGTTAGATATAGAATAAATAATTTAAAAATTGATTCTTTATTAAATTCAGATACTTTAGATAGGCTTCTTCAAGATAATACATCTGCTCTTTTTCCTGAACTTCTTGCAACAGAAAGACCAGATAGAGCTTCAACTAGTCTTTTAGAAGGAAGAGTTGTAATTTTAGTAAATGGATCTCCTTATGCACTTATTGCTCCAGCAATATTTATTGATTTCTTATCTTCACCAGAAGATTTAAATGAAAAACACCAATTTTCAAATCTTATTAAATTCATTAGACTAATTGCCTTTGTGATTTCAATTCTCCTTCCTGGGCTTTATGTAGCAATTATAAACTATCATCAAGAATTAATACCAACAGATTTAGTTTTTGCGATTGCTGCTGGAAGAAAATCAATACCTTTTCCTGTAATATTTGAAATATTAATTATGGAAATATCTTTTGAATTAATACGTGAAGCAAGCTTAAGAATTCCTTCTCCAATTGGATCTACTGTCCGGTATAATTGGTGGTCTCATTTTAGGAGAAGCTGCAGTATCTGCAAATATAGTAAGTCCAATTCTAATAATAGTAGTTGCAATCACTGGAATATGTTCTTTTGCAATTCCAGATTATTCGTTAGTATTTTGTCTTAGAATTTTTAGGTTTGTATATATAATTCTTGGATTTATGGCAGGATTTTTAGGAATTAGTCTAGGAATCTTTTTAGAACTAATATATTTAAATAACATGAAATCTTTTGGAGTATCGTATTTTTCTCCTTATGTTCCTTCTGGAAATAAAAATACAATAAATACGTTTTTTTCAAATCCAATATGGAAAATTGAAAAAAGAAGTGATTTCTTAAACACCAAAAGACCTGTAAGTGAAGAAAATATTAGTATGAAATGGAAAGAGAAATAATATAGGAGGGATAAGATGAAATCAGATAATAAAATTGGTAAAAAAGAAGCTATTTATTTTTTGCTAATTTTAATAATTAATCAAATAATATTAAATATTCCCAAAGCAATAATTCAAAAGACTTCTACAGGATCAATAATCAATATATTAGAAGTAGGTCTAATTGCTTTTATTATGGCTTTGATTATATGTAAATGTTTCAAAAATTTCCAAAATTCTGATATTATAGATATTTCAGAGTATTTGGGTGGAAAATTTTTAAAATCTATAATTGGGAGTTGTTATATTATCTTTTTTGCTCTAATTATATGTACAATAATTCTAAAATTTATAAGTATTATAAAAGTTATATATTTTCCTAAAGCTCCCCATATATATGTTTTTCTATTTTTCTTTATTGCAATTTCTGTAGCAAATTTCTTTGGTAAAAGACCAATTTTAAAAACTAATGCAATAATTGTACCAGTAATTATTTTTAGTTTAATCGTAATATTTTTTGGTGTAAGTCGGACACATTAATGTAAATAGATTATTTCCTATCTTTGGAGATAATCTAAACCAAACATTTATATTAGGACTCTCTAATATCCATGCTTTTAATATAATAACTTATCTTTTATTTTTAATGCCACTTTTAAAAGAAAAGAAAGACTTTAAAAAAGTAACAATAATATCTATGATACTTTCAATTATATTTTTATTATTTATCACAACAACTCTAATACTTACATTCCCTTTTATTATAAAAAGTGAAGAAATGATGTCTGCATATTTATTAGTAAGGATTTTAGAATTTGGAGTATTTTTTCAAAGAATGGATGCTTTATTTATATTTCTTTGGATAATATCTGTTTTTTCTTATCTAAGTATAAATTTAATGCTAATATTAAATATCTTTTCAAAAATAACAAATATATCTAACCAAAAACAAATGTCATTTTGTTTTAGTAGTATTTTATTTGGAATATGCCTTTTACTGAATAATCAATATATATTAAACTTACTGAACGGACCAATCTATAAATATTCAATATTAATTTTAGTATTTTTAGCAAGTTTTGTAATATTACTTTTAGCTAATCTTAAGCACTTATTAAAAAACATAAGAAAAAATAAATTATATAAAAATAATAAAAAACAAAATATATTATCTCGTTAATATTATCGAAAATGTTAATAATTAAATAAATTAAAATAAAATTATTTAAATTTATTTTAATTTAAACAATAAAATTTAAAAAAGCTTTTGGAGGAAAAATGTTAAAGAAAAAATTTATAATTGGAACTTTAATTTTACTTGTTATAATTGCATTTTTAGAATCTTATGATGTAAGAGGTGTTGAAGAACTATCATATGTTATTGCAATTGGTATTGATGTATCAGAAGAAAATGAAAATAATATTATACTAACCGTACAAGTTGCAACAACTAAACCTCAAGAAAGTGGTGGTACTTCTAGCTTAGAAACTAATCTTTTATCTGTTGAAACAGATTCTATAGGACTTGGATTTAACATTTTAAATACTCTATCTACAAATGAGTTAAATCTATCACATTGTTCTGCAATCGTATTTTCTGAAGAGCTTGCAAAAAAAGGTATTGAACCACATTTTGATAATTTAGCAAATAATATTGAAATTAGACCAACAGCAACAATTATTGTTGCTAACAATACAGCACAAGAATTTTTAGTATCTACATCTGAATCAGAAGATATCTCTGCAGATTTTTATAATTCATTTATCGAATCTTCTGAAACTACATCATATATACCAGATGCTTCACTATCATCTTTTTATAGTGCATTACATGATGATGTTATACAGCCATCTTGTGTATATGGCTTTTCTGATGGAAGTAATATCGAAAACATTGGACTTGCAGCATTTAAAGGAGATAAATATATTGGAAGATTATCTGGAATCCAAACTATAATCCATAATATTTTAACAAATAAATTAGATAGTGCTACTTTATCTTTACTTTCTCCTATAGATAATAAATCTATTATTAATATTAAATTATCTCTTGCCAAAAATACTGATATTAATATTTCTTATAATGAATCTACAAAAATTCCTAATATTGAATGTAGTATTAATTTAGAAGGAAAAATATTATCTGCTGCGACTAATTATGCATTTAATAATTCTGATGACTTAAATAGACTTAAAATGGCTATTAATAATAAAATTGCATATGAAACAAATAATTATTTAAAAAAGATCTCTTACGAATATAATAGTGATATAGTCGGTTTCTTTGGATATTTGAAAAGACATTTTTTAACTTATGATGAACTAAAAAATATAAAATGGGATGAAAGTTTTAAAAATGCTACATTTAATATTAACTCAAATATTGAACTTACATCTAATTATTTATTTCCGAGAATATAAAAAAGGAGTTTTTTATGAATATAATCGTTTTACTTTTAACTCTCTGGATATTTTTTAAAACAGTTAGTTATGGAGTATTTGAATATCAAGAAAACAATAATAAAATAGGAGGAGTAATTATCTTTATACTTTCTAGTGTTTCATTACTTCTCCCAAATGCTGTTGTATTTATTAATTATTAAAATTTTTAAAATACTTCTTAAAAAGATAAAAATAAATGTAAACTCTTTTTCTAGTCTACATTTATTCTATAAATTTAATGTAAAATCATTATTATAGTAATAATTATAATAATGATTTTTTATTGTTTTTCATTTTTTTATTGTTTTTATTGTTTTTTAAGTATTTTTTTATTTTATTTTTTCTAATAATTCTTCTTTTTTCTTGTTATATTCCTCTTCTGTAATTGCTCCGCTATCCATTAATTCTTTTAATTTTGATATTTTTTCAGTTGCATCTGAAGAAGTTTTTTCTGCTTCTTTCTTTTTCTTTTCTTTAGCTAGAGTATGAAAGAAAACAAATTGTAATCCTCCAACTATAAATAAAACTCCGCCTACGTTTACCATTGTATTTCCCATTTCGTGTTCATCTTCAAGAGCTTCTTCTGCTGACATAGCCCATTGATTATCTACATCACTTAGTGTATATGATGTTTTTTCAAGCCCTTTAATTAAACAAGGAATACCTATACCCCAACATATTATTAATATAATTAATTGACCAGATATAAACTTTTTCATCACTATACTCCTCCTATATTCTTCAACTTTTTATTATTTATACTTATTAAAAGCAATAAATAATAAAAAAATAAGAGCATAAACAAAAATGCTCTATATTTTTTATTGTAAACCATATTTTTTTCTAAATTTATCTGCTCTACCACCAGTTGTTTCTCTTTTTAAGTTACCTGTCCAGTATGGATGACATTTAGAACAGATATCTACTTTCATATCAGCTTTAGTTGAATTTGTTTCTATAACATTTCCACAAGCACATGTTATTGTTGCTGCAGTATAATTTGGGTGTATTCCTTCTTTCATCTTGCATTTCACCTCTTTCTTTCCTTAATAAAAATATCTTATATATGTTACCATATTAATTTATAATTTTCAATAGTTTTTTTAATTTTTATTGAACTGCGTTTGTAGTTCCTTCTATTACAATAGCATTTTGAGTACTTATTTCATTTGGATTCATATTGTTTTGCACTACAATTTGATTTTGAGCAGGATCTACAGTAATTGGTTGACTTATTATATTAACTTGATCATTAGTATTTAATTGCTGATTATTTGCATTATTATCAGTTGTTGTTTGACTTTGAGTAGCTTCATCTCCACCAACTAAATTCTTCACAGTTCCATCTACTGTATTTATTACATTTGTTACTGTACTTTTTACGTTATCATTGAAAGACACACTTCTTACAAGTTTTGATGTTATATTCGCAAAACAGGCTACTATTAAAATTATTAAACCAATTCTTTTCCAATTTTTTGCTAGCATCTATGTATCTCCTCCCACTTATTATAAACAGTACATAATATATTATACTACAAATTACAGTTTTGTCAATGAATTAAGTTTTTAAAAAGAGATATATTTTGTACTAATTCCACTTATTTTTTTAATTCAAACTTCTTTTATAATTTTCTATAATATCATAAATTTCATTCCAATTATTCACTCTTACGACATCTTTAGTATCTATTTTTTCATTCATTTTTGTTGTCATTAAGATTGATTTTATTCCTAATGATTGTAAGCTTGAACAAGTCTCATAACTATCTTCTATACATATATCTATATTGTTCTCTTTAAAAAATTTAACTTTATCTATAACATGTAAATTTAAATTATCATAAGGAATATTAAATTTCTTAAGACTTTCCTTTGTTATTTTCTCTGTTTCACAACCATCTATATCCATTAATCTTGCTGTAACAAAATTAATCTCATCTCCTTCACTTTTTAATTTTTGTAAAGTAATGTCTGCATCTTTCATAAGAGTGCATTCTTCTAATATGTTTTTATAGTACTTATTAAAAAAAGCATATTTTGTTTCATCATCCCATTTGTAAAGTGCTTTTAAATAATATCTATCTTTAATTAATCCAAAACTATCTTTATTTACTTTTCCTGTTCTTTCTAACTCAAATTTATCTGCATATTTAAGCATTGATTTAACTGTAACAAAAGTTGTATCATCTATATCTATCCCTATTTTCATTTTTTACTCCTATTTTTTAAAAATTATATTACTATTATAGTATAAATAATAATAAAATTAAATAGGTATAATTGATATATAATATATCAACTATACCTATTTTAATCTATTTCTTTCTTTTTTTATCAAAAGTTAGAATAGGTTAGAATTTTTTTATAATTTTTATTCGTCAATACTTACTATATCCATAAGATTATAATTTTTTTCGCTAATTATACGATAAGTCTTATTAAAACCGCCATCTAATATTGTTATTTTATCCCCGACTATATACCATTTCTTTCCTTCATACTCATCATCTTTTAGCATACGTTCTTCACCTATATATTTTCCATCTCTATATTCTATATCTCTTACTCTTATTTGCTTTTCTTCATATTTAGAATAAACTCTTATATTTGCATTTTCCCCATTTTCTACTTTTTCTAAAAATTCATAAAATTTATCTTCTCCAGAATAAAACTTATAATTCTTAATTACTACACAACCTTCTTCTATTGCGTCTTCTATCTTGTATTCTCTTGGAAGTTCATCAATATCTGTATACCCTTCCATCACTGGTGTTTCATATATATACTTAACTACTATATTTTCTTTATATTTATCTTTACTTAACTTTGAAAATACTATTGTAGTCATATCTTCCTTTTCATCGTTTGTTCTTACTTCTATTTCTAATGAGTCTTCTGTTTCAGTTATATCTGATATGTATATTCCGGCTCTATATAAATGAGATGTTGTTATTACTATTAGAAAGTTATTGTTAAAATCTTCTTCTGTCATCTCAGGCATATTTTCCCATATGTCTCTTTCTTTATATTCCATATATTCTTCATATGTTTCTATAATTCCATATTCTATGCCATCTTCAAGATTATATATAAAATTATCATCATTCCTATTAAAATAAGATTTTGTATCAGACCAATCTGTCCTTTCTTGTTTCACTTCTTCTTTTGTATATTTTTGTACTACTGCATATGTTCCTCCTATTGCTGTTGCTGTTATTGTTATTACTAATAAGAAAGATGCTACTGTTTTTAGAAGTAATTTTTTATTAGATGCTTTATATTGTTTTTTTTCATAAAATTTATCTTTTTTTCTTGCTCTTGTCTCTATTTCGTATTTCTTCCATACTTCTTCTATAAATCTATTTTCATCTAACATTTTTCTTTACCTCCTTTCTCATTGTTTTTTCTAATGACTTTCTCGCTCTATGTGTCATCATTTTTAATTGTGGTACTGTTTTATTCAATATCCTGCTTATCTCTTTATATTTTAAGCCTTCTATGTCTTTTAAATATATTACTATTTGATAACTTTTCTTTAACTTTCCTATTGCTTCATATATCTCTTTTTTGTTTTCTTCTTTTATTAAATCTTCATCTATATATACTTCTTCTTTTTCTCTCATATATGCTTCATCATATGAGACCACTTTTCTTTCCCTTTTTAAATAATTTATTGCTCTACATTTTGCTATTGTATATAAATATGTTTTTAGAGAATATTTAAAGTCATATTCTGTTTTATTTATAAGTACATATACAAATGTATCTTGTGCTATATCTTCTGCTACTTCTATATTTTTTATGAATCTCATTATAAATGATATAAGTGGCTTTCTATATTTTCTTATAATATTATTAAAAGCTTCCTCCTTTCCATTTAAAAACTCTTTATATAACTCTGCATCTGTTTTTCTATCTATTTCTATATCTTCTGCCGTGTAATTCAATAAAGTGCACCTCCTTATCACTGCATTCATATATATATATATACATTTCAAATTTAAAAAAGTAACGGTTTTCCAAAAAAATTTTTCAAAAAAAAATAAAACCTTATTTAAGGTTCTATTCTAAAACATATTAATATTCTTTTATCTTAATAAATTAAACCACTTTTTGCATATTTCACCAGCTGTACTTATTAAGTTTTTCTTTTTTATTTGTTCCTCTGCTATAAGATTTACTTCCGCTATTGTTTTTTCGCCTCTCATAAATTTAACTTTTCCTAAAATTTCACCCTTTTCTACAGGAGCTATAATATTTTCTTTCATTTCAACTATAGTATCTATTTGATCTGTTTCATTCTTTTTAGTAATTTTACCAATACTATTATCATATATAACTCTTACCTTACTTTTATTACCTTTTTGAACATCTACTTCTTTTACAAAATCATTTTGTGTACACAGCAATTCATATTTATAATTACTAAAACCATAATCTAATAATTTTCTAGCACAAGAAAATCTTTCTTTGCTAGTAGGAGCTTTCATAATTACTCCAATTAATGATAATCCCTCTTTTGTAGCTGATGCTGATAAGTTAAAAAGTGCAAGAGATGTAGATCCAGTTTTAAGTCCAGTTGCTCCTGCATAATTTCTAATTAATTTATTTGTATTTACAAGCTCTGATTCTCCATTTCTAAGAGTATCCATATATATTGTTGTATAATTTGTAATTTCAGGATATTTAGTAAGTAATTCTCTAGACATCAAAGCTATATCGTAAGCAGATGTTACATGACCTTCTTCATCTATTCCGTGACAATTTTTAAAAGTAGTATCATTCATATTAAGAGCTTTTGCTTTTTCATTCATCATATTTACAAAGTTTTCTTCACTACCACCAATTTTTTCTGCCATAGCAACAGTACAGTCATTAGCAGATACTACACATATCGCTTTTAACATCTCATCTACAGTTAGTGTCTCACTTTCATCAAGCCATATTTGTGATCCACCCATGGAAGAAGCATTTTCAGAACAAGGTATTTTATCTTCATACTTTAAGCTACCATTTTCTATAGCTTCCATAATAAGAAGTATTGTCATCACTTTAGTAACGCTTGCTGGTCTTAACTTTTCATGTTCGTTATGTGCATATAATACTTCTCCTGTAGATTGCTCTATTAATATACTAGACTCACAATTAAGTTCTAAAAAATTTCCTTCTTTATTATCAATATTTGCTACATTTTCATAATCTTCTGACCATACTGGAATAGTTAAATAAGTACCGTATACATTTATACTTGAAAAGCAAATAACTAATAAAAAAATAAAAAACATATATATCTTTCTTTTCATTTCTATCTCTCCTAATCTTTTTTTAATATATATGCTTTTTATATTTTTTCTATTACATTTTAACTTATATATATTTTACAATTTGCCTTTTAAATCTTTTATTTTTTTATTTCCATATATTTTTTATGGACAATTTAATATATAAGATGTTAAAATGTGTTTAAATAAAAATATATGGAGTAAAATATGGGAAAAAATAAATTTTTTATGATTATTGTAATAGTACTTTTATTACTAGTTTGCCTAATTATAGGATTAAAAACATATTTTGAAAAAGTAAATCAAGAAGAAATAGATTCATCTATTCATGGCGTTGTAATTGCTAGAGAAGCACCTTTTTATTCAAGACCTAAAACTGAAAATGTAAAACAATTAAAACTCCTTGAAAAAGGTGAAAACGTATACATATTAGATGAATTCGAAAAAGATGGTATTGAATGGTACAAAGTAAAAATTGATGGAAAAACAAATGGTTACATGAGAGCTGAAAACGTAGACTACTATGAAGAAGTAAATTCTGAAAAAGTTTTAGTAACTGATGTATCTCATTTTAATATTGGAAAAAGTTTTGATACTATGGAAGAATTTCAAGTATTTTTACTAGAATCAAAAATAGATTCAGTATATATTAGAGCTGGTGGAAGAGGCTATGGAACAGAAGGAAACTTCTACTATGACAAAAACTATAAAGATTATATAAATGCATGTGAATATCTTGGAATCCCATATGGTTTTTACTTTTTAGATGAAGCTTTAAATGATGAAGAAATTGAAGAAGAAGTTGAATTCATAAAAAACTTTTTAAATGAAAATGCAGGGCCAAATCATAAGCTTCCTGTTGCAATAGATATAGAAAAACATGTTGAAAAAGGAAGATGTGATGATATATGGCTTTCAAGAGCTACACTAGTACAAAAACTATTAGATAGACTAAAGGAAGAAAATATCGATACTATAGTATATACAAATGCTAAAATAGCTGATTTATATTTATCTACTTTAAACACAGAATTTTGGATTGCATACTATCCAGATGAAGGCAAAATCCCAGATTATTGGTATTTTGATACAGACCAAGAAGCTGCTCAAAATGTTGAACTTCAGAAAAAAACTATTGGATGGCAATTTACCGAATCTGGTGCAGGTATAGATATTCCTGTAGATATTGATATGTCTATTATGAAAAAAGACTTTTATAAAAAAAATAATTCTATTTTTAATTAATATAATTTAAAATTGAAGTAACTAAAATAAAAAATAAAAAGTAAAAATAATAGTAAAAAAGTTAAAATGAAAATAAAAAAATAAAAGCTAAAACATTAAATTAAAATCTGTGTTTTAGCTTTTATTTTATATTATATTATTAATTATTGATATTAATAATTCTCTGCTTTTAATTCGAAAAAGCTCTTTGGATGAGCACATACTGGGCATACTTCTGGAGCTTGTTTTCCAATGTGAATATGTCCACAGTTTCTACATTTCCAAATTTTATCTCCGTCTCTTGAAAATACTATTCCTTCTTCAATATTTCCTATTAATTTTCTATATCTTTCTTCATGTTCTTTTTCAATTTTAGCAACTTCTTCAAATAAGTATGCAATATGATCAAAACCTTCTTCTTTTGCAGTTTTTGCAAATTCAGCATACATATCTGTCCATTCATAATTTTCTCCAGCTGCTGCATCTTCTAAATTTTCCATTGTTCCTGGTATATCACCACCATGAAGTAATTTAAACCACATTTTAGCATGTTCTTTTTCATTTGCAGCTGTTTCTTCAAATATAGCAGCAATTTGCTCATATCCGTCTTTTTTAGCTTTGCTTGCATAATATGTGTATTTGTTTCTTGCTTGAGACTCCCCAGCAAATGCAGCAAGTAAATTTGCTTCTGTTTTTGAACCTTTTAATTCCATTTTAACATCTCCTTTATACTTTAATTTTTTTGAAGTTTATTTTTACACTTGTCACATAAAATTTGCAGAGAAAAATCATTAATATCAATATTTTCTCCTATCTGTTTTTTTAAACTTTTTCTAATATTTGCAACATCAAAATCATATACAAAATCAAATACTTTTCCACAGCTTGCACAAATAGCGTGATAATGTGGATAATTTACTAAATCATATCTATCTGGTCCTTCTATTTTAGATATTTTAATTATCTTTTTGTCTATGACTAGATTTTTTAGATTTCTGTAAACTGTCCCTTTACTTGCAGTAGAATTATTTTCTTTGACTTTGCTATATATTTCTTCTGCTGTTGGATGGTTTTTAAGTTCTTTTATTGCATTTAATACATCTTCTCTCTGCTTTGAATAATTTTTCATAAACCTCTCCTTAAAATAGGAATAATTCCTATTTTTATATCTGCATTATATCATCTTTTAATATTTTTGCAAGCATTTTTTATTTTTATTTTATATATTTAATTTTTATATTTTACTTCTTATATTTTAATTTTTAAAATTTTTATTTATTTTCACTTATTGATGTTATTCTCAAAACTTCATTTGGATAAATTAGATTAGGATTTTTAATATCATTTAATCTTAAAATCTGATTTACTGTAACTTTATATTTCCTTGCAATCTTACTTAAATTATCTCCGCTTCTTTACTGTATAAAGTACTTTTCCTGTTGCTCTTTTATCTATTCCTTTATCTATAGAATTTTCTATAATTTTTAATCTCTCTCCAACATATATTTTATCTCTATCTTTTATATTATTTAGCTCAACTATTTCATCTATTCTAGTATTATATTTTTTTGCTATATCATATAAAGTATCTCCTCTTTTTACTACATAATCTACTTCTCTTGTATTTTTTACTTTCTTTTTCGTCTTTTCTTCTGGGATGTTAGAAGTATCTTTCAAAAATATATTTTCTGCGTATCTATCTCTATCTACATTTCCTTTTATTCCTGATACTCTTCCATTATCTTCATATTGAACTCCTGTCCAGTTTTCCCAATCTAGTCTAACTTTTTCAAGTTCTCTATAATCTCCATAATATGCAAGCCATAATGGATATTCAGTAAGTTCTTTTATATTAAATCTATCTCTAGCATTTGACAAATCTGAATATATAATTACATCTTTTCCAGTTACTTTTTTCAGTTCTTCAATAAAAGCAATCGCAACTTTTCTAGATTCTTCTTTGTTTAATCCATAAAACCTTTCATAATCCATTGCAAGTTTACAATCTATTTGCTTTTTCTCTATTACTTTGTGAAAAAATCTTGCTTCTTCTCTTGCTTCTTCTGTACTAGTAGCTGTTAAAAAATGATATACCCCAACTTTTAGACCATTTTTTTTGGCATTTCTATAATTTATATCAAAATATGGATCTTTAAAGTTTTCTCCTTCACTTGCTTTTATATACACTATATCAATTCCATCTTCTTTAACCTTTTTATAATCTATATAGCCTTGCCAAGAGCTAACATCTATCCCATTATATATATTTCCTTCACCTTTATCTATTGAATATGAATAATTTTTAAATATTCCGAAATTAAACAAATTAACAATTAAAATAATCATTAAAATAAAAATTACTTTAAATATATTTTTTACTAAATACATGTTTGTATTTATACTTTTAATTTTTTCCAAATTAAAAACTCCTTTCATATAATTATTTTAATCTATAATATGAAAGAAGCTTTTATCTTGTGATTTTTCTATATTTTAAATTATTTTTTTGAATATTCTTCTATTAATTTATAATTCTTAAACATATTGTAATAACCATTTATATTATGTTGTACATCATCTATTCTTACTCTAAAATCATCATCTCTTGTGAAAAAAGAATTTACAATCCTACTTGGGTTTTTAAAATACATTGCTATTTCTTTATAAAATAATCCATTTAATTGATAATCTGCCCTATAATAAATTGCACTTATTAAGTCTTCTACATCAAAATCATCTATAAATATATTATTTTTACTTGCTCTATCATAAATTTCAAGACCAACAGTAAGTAGTTCTAAATTTATTGGATTACAATAATTTGTATTTACTATTGTAGATAAATTGTCTCTAACATTCTTAAGTCCTAATTCAAAATATTCTTTTTTAGGGTTATATTTTGTAACTTCATTTACTGCATATTCAATCCAATGATCTTTATGTTTTTCATAATTATTTTCATAGAAGTAATCAAGTGCTTTTTCAGCTGCTTTTAAATATTTCTCATCTTTCGTATATTCATATAATTTTGCAAGTGCAAATGTTGCTTCACCGTCATAATATACTGTTCTATATTCTTCGTATTTCTTAAAGTCCGGATACATATACACATGATAATAAGAACCGTCTTCATTTTGCATATCTAAGATTCCATTTCCAAGCTTTAATACAAGCTCTTTATATTCATCTGTATTAAATGTTTCCATATATTCTATAAACATTAATATTCCGATTCCATTAGCACCAAGTTTAATTTCGTTATTTTTATTTTCAATAATATATGATGTGTTTTCATCTTTATCTTTAACAGACTTATTAACTACAAATTTAGTTGCAAGTTCTATATTTTCTTTTAGCTCTTTATTTTTAGTGATCTTATATACTTCTAACATACTCCATACAGTTCCTTCATGTCTTAAAATATTATATGTATTTGTAGTATTATCATCTAATGGATTATATCTATATATAAACTTACCATTTTCATCTACACAATCAATTAAATACTCTGATGCATTTTCCATTATTTCTATTAATCTTACTTCTCTTAAGTCTTTTTCTTCTTTTCTTCCATAATTTTCAGACTCTATTCCAAGTCTATAAACTTCTTTTTCATCGTACATATAACTTATACAAGAAAATGAAATAAATTCATCTGGAAGATTGTCTATTCCTTTTAAATTTTTATTTTCACTATTCAAATATTTATTTAGATTTTCTAAATTAATTTCTCTGTTTTTATAATCTATTATTTTATTTACATTTAGTTCATTTTCTAATAAAGCTACATCATAATTTTTATCTAATGAAAGTCCTTTTCTGTATTCATTTTCGCTTCCGAATAAATCTTCTTTTAGATCATTTGTCTTTAGTACTTCTTCTTTATTTACAACATCAATTCTAACCCATTCAGGATTAATTTTATATAAAGATATGTTTACTTTCATTTTGCTTTTGGCATTATCTATAGCTTCTTTTAAAGTATTACCTATTCCATTTGTAACATAAGCTTTTTCTTTAGAATCTGATACAGATAAAAATACTACATATTCTTCCCTTGCAAAATTTAAATCTTTATCATTTAATAAACTTTCTTGTAATTTAGAAACTTTTTTATTTAACTTTATAACTCCATTCCCATTTAAAAATATCATATATCCTATATATGATAGCACTATTACAGTACATATTATTAAAATTATAATTAAAACTATCTTTTTATCCATATATTCACCTTTTATGATTTATTTAATCTATATTAAACTATATAAATATCATAATATAAAAGAAATTAAATATCAATAATACTAAAAAGATTTATCAGTATTTGACTGAAATGGCTTTTTATGGTATAATTGCTTTGCAAAAAAAAGAACTTCTTTTATAGATGCTAAAAGCATTTTATATATAACGATTTCACTATAAAGAAGATGTGGAAAAATCTACATCTTCTTATCCTTTGAAATGTTTTAAATTTTTTTGTAACTTTTTTAGATTTTTTAAAATAAAAACCTTGTATTTTTAAAAAATCTATGCTAATATATTAAATAGTCAGTTTAATAAATGTAATGGAGGTGTAAACAGTATGGCAAAATGTGCAATTTGTGAAAAAAATGCAACTTTCGGAAATCAATTAAGTATCACTCGTTCTCATATTAGTAAGAGAACATCAAGAACATGGAAACCAAACTTAAGAAAAGTAAAAGCAATAGTAAACGGAGAACCAAAAAGAATAACAGTATGCGCTAAATGTTTACGTTCTGGAAAAGTAAAAAGAGCTTAAGTTTATATAAAAATAAATTGTGATGTATTTTAAAAATACATCACTTTTATTTTTTAATTTAATTTAATTTTATTTTGTTTGATTTTGTTTAATTTTTATTTTTAATTTATTTATCTTTTACACCAAAAATAAATTTAACAATCCCTCTTAAACATTTAGGAACCTTTTTTACCACTACAAACATTTTTTTACCCCCTTTTTAACATGAAAGCCACAATATTCCAACAGCTATAATTATTATACCGATTATAATTAACCACCATGTAATAGGAAGTAAAATAACCATTAATGTACCGTATTCCGAAACCAATTAAACAAACAGCTATTGTCTTTTTCAAACCTCTAAACATATATGTACCTCCTATTACTCTTTATATATTATATTATTTGTTATATAATAATGTTATTCTTATTTGAAAGGAATTAAAAAAATGAAAAATAAAAAAGATGCAATAAAAATCATAGAAATATTAAAAGAATATTATCCTGATGCTACTTGTAGTCTAGATTTCACAACACCATTTGAAATGCTAATATCAGTAATGCTTTCTGCTCAATGCACTGACGAAAGAGTAAACAAAACAACTCCAAATCTTTTTAAAAACTATAATACTCCTGAAAAAATGGCAAATATTGATATAAATGAATTAGAAAAAATTATACATCCTTGTGGTTTTTATAAAAATAAAGCTAAAAATATAATTGCTTGTAGCAAACGTTTAGTAGAAGTTTATAATTCAAAAGTTCCTGACAATATTGAAGATTTAATGACACTTGCCGGAGTTGGAAGAAAAAGTGCAAATGTTATAATGCTTGAAGCATTTGATAAACCTGTTGGTATTGCAGTAGACACACATGCAAAAAGAGTATCTAATCTAGTAGGATTTTCAAAAGAAAGTGATCCTGAAAAAATCGAACAAGATTTATTAAAACAATTTCCAGAAAAGTATTATAGTGATGTAAACCATTTATTTGTATGGCATGGTAGAAATACTTGTATAGCAAGAAAACCCAAATGTGACATATGTCCTATTAATAATTACTGTAATGCATATAAAAAAAATAAATGTATAAAATAATCTTTAGAGGTGATATATTTTGACTAATATTAGTTGTAGTCATGATTGTATTTATCAAAAAAATGGAATATGTGAATGCGATAATATTTCTAATAAGACTCTTTCTACTGAAAAAGATTGTATTTATTACAAAAAGCGCTCAAAAAAATAAGGAAAAGATAATCTTTTCCTTATTTTCATATTCTTTCCTATAGTATATAAGTTCTATAATATTTATCTTGATATTTAATCACCTTTTATATTTTTATCTTACTTTTTACTTTATTATTTATCTTCTTTTTGCTCTTTTTCTTCTTTAGAAGTATCTTTTTTTGATACTTTTTTCTCTTTTGGTTTAGACTCTTTTTTAGCTTTAGTTTTAGATTTTTTTACTTCTTGTTTTTCTATTTCTTTTACTTCGCTTTTTTCTATATTTTCTTTAATCTTTTCATTTATTTTTTCTATATCTTCTTCACCTTTACTTATTGTTTTGTTTTTAGAAAATATTACTTGTAGTAATATGCCCATACCAATTAGTATTGAGAAGAATGCAACTATTGTTCCTATATATGGAATTATCTCTAATGCCCATAGTGCAATAGTAATTAATACTAAAACTATAGGGAATTTCATTCCTTTACTTCTATTACATAACATCGCTGAAAATGCAATTGCTGTTATAGCATTTGCTATGAATAATAATAACATATAAATTGGTATTAAAGTAATTCCTATACCTGCTGTAGAATTAATTAAAATTAAAACTACTGCTGCAATAGGCATTACTATTAAAGTAAATAAACCAATTCCAATAGATTTTAATATATGTTTTCCCATATATTCTTGTGCTTTATATGTAAATTTAGAAGATATTAAAGAAATTACTATAAATACTGCAAGAGTAAATATTAAAGTCTTAAGTAAATCAATTACATATTCTAAAACTATTTCTAATGTAGATTTCTCATCTGTTACTATCTTTGTAAAATTAATATTTCCTGATACTACGCCATCTGGCACTTCTGCTTTTTCATTTGCTTCATAATTTAAATCTTTTCCTACTAATGCTGTTTTGCTTACTTCTAATGTTCCTGCATATACATATACACTTCTTGCCATTTCTCCACTCATTTTAATTTGTTCACCAGCAACTAAAGCATCATATGCAACAAATGAACTTTCTGAAAAGTTAATTGTCTTTCCTGCTAAATAAACAGATCTATATAGTGTACCTTCAATTTTTGTTGATTGAGCTACTATATATACATTACCATCTACTACAGTATCTTTATTTATTGTAACATTATTTGCAACAATAAATAAGTCTCCTGATATAAAGTCAGAATCAATTATAACTTCATTTCCTGCTACAAAAACATTACCATAAACATTATCTTTTAAAGTATATGTTGCATCTGTTGTAGCTTTATATACATTATCATTTATTGTTTTAGCAGTACTTACTTTAGATTCTTCTTCATCTAAGCTTATAGGATCTACCCCATCAGTAATACTTGTTCTTGGCTCTATTTTTAAATCTTCTGCATTGTTCTCTATAACTACATTTTCTACATAATCTATATTCTCTCCGTTTTCAAGCTCTTTTAAAGTATTTCCTTCAGTAACATTATTAGTTTCTGATGTAACTGTATTATTCAAAATATTTTCATCTACTGTATTTACTACTGTCATATTTGCTGATGTTGCAAAAGATATAGTCGCTATGCACATCATTAGTAAAAATACTACTATTGCTATTTTCTTTTTTAATTTCATTTTATATACCCCTTTCTTTATAATAAAATAATATATATAATTAATTTTTTAAACTTTCTATACTATCTTTAAAATTATCTGATTCTGTAATATATTTTCCAGATACTAATATATTTGCACCAGCATCTTTTACTAATATAGCTGTTTCTTTGTTAATACCACCATCTACTTCTATATCGATTTCTAAATCATTTAATTTAGCATATTCATTTAGTACTTCTACTTTTTTAATAGTATCTTTAATTAACTCTTGTCCGCCTTTCCCTGGTTCAACAGTCATAACTAAAACCATATGAACATATTCTATTATCTCATAAATGTCTTTTAATGGAGTATCTGGCTTTATAGCAACTCCTATCTTAATATTATTATCTCTAAGTAATCTTATAATCTCTAATGCTTCTTCTTTATCTTTTACCGCTTCTATATGAAATGTTATTCTGTCTGGTTCTAAAGGAATATAATCTTCTATATTTTCCTTGATATTTTCAACCATTAAGTGAACATCTAAAGGAATATTAGATATATGTTTTATTTCTAATGCATATTCTTTCATTTGTTTTCTATTATTTTTCTTAACAAATTTTCCATCCATTACATCTATATGAAAAAAATCTGTTTTTGCTACTTCTAAGTCATAAAAAGTTCTTACTGCTTTATCTTTGTCTACCATAAGCACTGATGTTGAAACTTCTGCCATCTTTTATTACTTCCTTTCATTTTAAAATAGGAATAAGGCTTTTCCTTTATGCCTTATTCCTAAAAAGCTTTTTATTAGTTCCCCAATGTAATTACTTGACCATTTTCTGTTATTGTAAATTCTTCTGAATAATTTACATCATAATCAGGTATTTTTAGCGAAACATTTACTTTTCCAGTTGT
>CALWZY010000012.1 GCA_944386155.1 uncultured Clostridia bacterium
TTTATTATATTTATACTTTTTAATTTTTATATATCAATTTTTCCTTCAATAAAATCATCAGATGAAATAACTTCAATTCCATTATCTCGTAACAGCTTAGCTGTAATACCATTACCATCTATTTTTGTTTTAGTAAAAGTACCATCATAAATAATTCCTACTCCACAAGAAGGACTTCTAGATTTCAAAATAGCTTTTGTAGCATTTACCTTTTTAGCAATTTCTAAAGTTTCTTTTGCACCTCTTTCAAATTGTTCTGTTACATCTGTACCGTCTTTCATATATACATATCTTTTTCCATCTTTTTCAACAATTTCAGCTCCAAGTCTTGGTGTTGGAAGTCCCCCCATTTGCTCTGGGCATATCAAAATTGCATCTCCTCTTTTTAAAAGGTTTGCTACTTTTTCGTTATAATTATTATCACCACTATATTTACAATTCACTCCTGCAAGACATGCACTAATTAAAATCATAATTATTCTCCTTTATTTTTTATTTAAAACATACCTTTTATATTTTTTAGATATTTTATTTTTTAAATTAGCAAACTTTGAAATTTTTATATTAAATCTATTATTAATTATTTCTTCTTTAAGTTCCATCGCTGTTTTACATTCTTTTTCTATATGAGTTTTTACTGTGCCAATTTGAAAAATTGTATGAGCATCGCTGCCTGCTACAATAGGCATATTCAAATCTTCTGCATATTCATACATTTTATCTTTTAATAAAATATCTTTACCATTTAATTCAACAGCATCTAATCCTGTTACATATAATCTATCATATGTATATAATGGATGTTTTTTTCTAAAAGGATGAGCACCTATAATAAGCATATTTTTTTCTTTAGCAATCCTGTTTAGTTCATTTATTTCAATATAATCTTCTTCAGAAATTTCTTCAGGAAACATATCTCTTAATTCATATACATTTTCTAAATTTCCAATTACTAATAAGTTTGCATTTCCTTTAACATCAATTTCTATTCCCGAAAAAACTTTTAATCCATTTACATCAAAGTAATCATATTTATATTCGTATTTTTCTTTAATCTTTTCGTAAACATCCTTAAAATTAATAACGTCAAAATGCTCTGTTAAGGCAATTGCTGTAAGTCCGTTTAATTTTGCAACTTTTATCATATTTTCAAAATGTTTTATATCAAATTCTACTTTTCTAGTAATTTTAGAATGAACATGTAAATCAATATACATTTTTTTCTCCTTTTAATTAATTTTTATGTACATCATTCTGTTCATTGATATTTTATCACAAAATTTTATATAAAAATATAAAAAAATAATTTTTTACTAAAAATATTATAAAAATAGTATTCTAAAACAAAAAAACTTATAACATTTGTAGTTATAAGCAATAATTTGATTTTTTTATAAAATTAATATATAATATGAATAAGGACCAAAACTCACACGTGAGCTTTGGAATCCCTTTGATTTTTGAAATATCTCAATCTAATGGGCGGCTTACCACATTAGGGGTTGGGATATTTCCTTTTTATTTTGTATAAATCTATGATGAACATCAAACAGATTCTGCTTGATTATTTTTGTCTTGGTAATAGTCTTACTACATTTCTGTAGATCAAAATAAAGTCGTTGTCATTTCCTAAACTATCAATATGTTTTTCAAGCATTCTTTCAGCTTTGCTAGCACATGATAAAATCATGAAGTATTCTTCGTAGTCTTTAGCTACGCACGCAAGTGCTTTCCTTTCAGATAACCTTTCAAGACACTCTTCGAGTATAAGAACAGTAATATCCCTGTCCTCCTTTACCTCGCTTTGGTATAAAAATATTTTTAAGTTTCTTTCGAAACTATTTATAATTAATTTAATATTTCTCATAATTATCATCCCTTTCCAGGGATAAACCAAAGCTACTTGTGGTAAGTTTTTTCCTTATTCAATTTTCATAAATGTTTGTTAAACAAACACTATAAAGTAATTTTAGCATACTTTTAGGAAAATTTCAACATTATGTAAAGTAAAAGAGCCATTTAAAAAATGGCTCTTAATTTTATTACTTATTGTGTTATTTCTGATTCTTTTGAAGATAGTTTTCTTAATTTAGAAAATATTGTTTGTCTAGCTTTTTTTATTTCTTCTGCTCTTATCCCCATATCATTTCCAGCTACTATCGCTGAATTTAATAATCTTCTAGCAGACATATTTTCTTCAAAAGTTTTCATTGCTTTTTTCATTCCATGATCTGTCTCTATACTTATTTTTGCTCTTAATACATCTATATCATCAAAAAGAGCAATACAAGATAAAATATCTTTATCATCAACACCATATCTTGCAGCAATCATATTATAATCTTTATTTGAAATAAAGATTTCAGCAAATTCATCATCCAAAGGTTTTATTCTTCTTACAAGTTCATTTTCTCTCATTAAGAAAATGTTTAGTGGTATTTTATTACTATATATAACAGAATAATTAGCACCACCATTTACAAAAGACATTATTTTTCTTATATCTTCTGTTTTTATATCCTTTGAAAGGAAATTTGTTGATACAAATATTTCTTTAAGTCTTCTATCTATACTTGCTTTGTCTATTTCACCTAAACTTTCTAATGGTTTAATTTCTCTTTTAAGCTCCTCTAATATATTATTTATAAGACTAGCTAATCCCTTTCCTCTAGGAAGGCTATATTCACATTCAGCAAAAAGTATACTATTTTTAATCATACCAAATTTAGAAGCTAATTCATCTAAATCTAATGAACTTAATTTGCTACCATCTGGTTTCATAAAATAAATTTTCACTTTAGATTTTGAACCTTGCTCAACCACTCCAAAAGCAAGTTCTATACCATCTATTTCTTGTAATAATCTAATATATTTTTCAAAATTATTAATTCCTAATGAACTTAAATCATTATATTTCTTTTTATCAATAGATAAAAAAGCAATTCTTTTACCATATAAATCTATAAAATCTAAATTATCATAAATTCTTGAAACATTTTTTCTATCTTCGATACTAAGATTGGAATTTGCCTCCAAATATGCTTTTTTATAATCTCCACCATTTTCAATTAGCATACGAATTATTTCAAGAGTATCCATTGTCGCATCTTTTAGATTATTAGTATCTTTCAATATTCCAAAAATAAGTCTCGTAGCAGAAGCTTCATTTAATAGATCTTCTCTTTTTAATAAAATTGCTATTGTTTCACATATTGAATAACTAGATCTATCCTCAAAAATATTACTTTTGGGAATCTTTAACTCTTTTGCTAAAAAATCTTTTTGTCTTTTTAAATCTTTCCTATATTTATTTATAAGATATATATTTTCACCTTGAATAGAATGAAAATCTTGTACATTTATATCTTTTTTAGAATATATGTCAATTAAAAAAGCAATCGAATCTGATAAATCTGTACTACCGCTCTATATTGCTCTCTTCTATTTTGTGACATTTAACTTCTATATTTCTTGCTTTATCTATAGCTTCTATTATAGCTTGCATGGCAGCAATCTCAGATTCTGATGAATCATCTCTAATAAATATACATATATCTTTTTCTTGCTCATAAGCGTTTCTTAAAATTTCATTTAACATAGAAATCACCTTTAAAATAAAAACTTTTTATTATTATATCACTAATTATTTTTTAAAATCTACTACTATATTACAATTTTTTAAATGTATAAAAACAAAAAAATAGGTCTATAAAGACCTATTTTAAAAATCAATTATTAAATTTTTTATTTATATATTAAATTATTTTTTTAATACTACAATGTCATTATTACCATGTCGTTTTTTATAAAGTTTTCCTATTTTATTATCTAAAGAAGCTACTGTTTTAGCAAACTTTATAAATTCTTTTGAACATTCCTCTGAATATCCTACTGATGATTTATATTTCATTCTATGTTCAAGTGTAGCCCAGAAATCCATTGCCATTGTTCTAATTTGAACCTCGCAATTTACATACAGTATATTTTCTTTGTATTCAACAGGAACGCTACAAACCATATGATAACTCCTATAACCGCTTTTTTTAGGCTTAGAAATATAGTCTGTCTCTTCTAGTATTTTTATTTCATCTATATTAGAAATTATCTCCCTCATCTTATAAATATCATCTTTTAAAGGACATATTACTCTTACACCAGCAACATCATGTATGTTTTCAATTAATTCTTTATAATTTAAATCATACCCTTTCTTTTCCATTTTAGTAATGATACTTTCTGGTGATTTAAGTCTACTAGATATATGGTCAATTACATCATAATCATAAAACTTTTTAACATCTCGTTTAATTTCATTTAAGTACATAGTCATTTTATCCATGGCACTTGTATAAATATCCATAAGCTCTTTAAAATGATCTTCTTTTATATCTATATCCTTATTTTCAGATAATATGTTTTCTTTTTTTATTAATTCTGTGTTTCTCTTACTCACCCCTTTCTTATATTATGAACTAATTTTATACTTTACTACCTTAATATATCATTAAAATTTATAAAATTAAATAATTTATTTGTAAAATAAATTTATCTTATTATTTATCAAAAATCTTTTTAGAACAAATTACAAACAATACACTTTCTATAACATCCATTATTGAATATATTATTAAATAAATTGCATATGCACTTACTATAATATTTTTATTAGCAAAAATATATATACCAAATATAACCATCAAAACAGAAATCAAAGCCATAACAATCCAAGGTCTTAAATCTAATGTTCTCATTTCCATTGATACAGCAAAATTTTTTATTGCACTATATATTATAAATATCGCAATACAAGTATTAATAAGCCATCCAAATGCATTTCTTGCAATTATTATTAAAAGTCCTAATAATATTGAAATCAATCCAAAAGTAAGTTCATTTTTATATAAATCACTTAAACCTTTTGCTATTGCATATCTACAAATATCAACAACACCTTTAAATATAAAAAACGCTCCTATAAATATTGCAATTATATCAAAAATAAACCCCTTCATATTTAATAATATTATTGCAAAAATCAATACTATTAAATCTTGAACAAGAGATGTATATGCTATTTTCTTCAAAATTTCATTCATATTTTTATTCCTCCTTTTTCATCATTTATATTCTATCATATATAAAATAAAAATTCATTATTTATAAAAAAATAGTATTACAATAACGTAATACTATTTTAGAATGTGCTTAAAATATATGTTTTATCTATTTATTTTTGTTTTGTTTTTAACTTTTTACTCTTTTACTTTTATTTCTTTAATTGTTTTTTCTATTTCTGCTATTTTTTTAATCTTAGCTGTAGTAGTTTTAATCATTGGTTCATCAGTAACTACCATCTTCTTTATATGTTTAAATGTAGAAAGTGTTGAATTTATCTTTTTAATATCTTGCCATATAAGAGCTTCTAAATCTTCTTTTGATATACCCTGCATCATTTCATCTACATATTCTTTATTGTAAACTATTTTAGCAGTAACTACTAAATCATCATCTTTTGGATAACCAAATACTATACTTTCTGAAACATATGGTAATTTATTAATTAGGTTTTCTAATTCTTCAGGATAAATATTTTTACCATTTTTAAGTACAATTACATATTTTTTCCTTCCAGTAACAAACAAATATCCTTCATCATCAATATATCCTAAATCACCTGTATAAAACCAACCATCATCAGTTAAAACTTCTTTTGTTTCATCTTCCATTTCATAATATCCAAGCATTACTATTGGCCCTCTAGTTTTAATCTCACCAATTCCATTTTCATCTGGATCTTCTATTTTAACTTCTACATCTATTAAAGGAAAACCTACTGAACCATATTTTATATATTTATCATTTTCAACAGTAATTACAGGAGATGTTTCAGTTAATCCATATCCTTGAACAAGTTCAATTCCCATTTCATTAAAAGCTCTTGCGACTTCTTTATCAAGTGATGCTGCTCCTGATATTACAACTCTTAATCCTCCTAAATTATCAATTACTTCTTTAAATACTTTTCTTCTAATGTCTATACCAAATTTAAGTAGAAAACTACATAATTTACGTCCAAATAAAACTTTTTTAAGTTTTCCTTTTTTCTCAATTTGTTTCATTAATTTTTTATAAATGTTTTCAATTAATAATGGAACTGCAACAAAAATGTTTGCCTTATATTCCATAATGTTTTCTTGTATATGTCTTAATCCTTCGCAAAATGCTGTTTCACCACCAGTTGCAAATATAAATATCATTACTATTGCTCCTAAAGTATGATGAAGTGGTAAAAACTCTAAATATCTATCTTTTTCTGGATATAACTTAAGTACTGATTCTAATCCATAAAGTTCAGTAACAAGATTTTCATGGCAAAGCATTACTGCTTTAGACATTGAAGTCGTTCCTGATGTGTATAAAAGAATTTTCATTTCTTTAGGATCTATTTCTGCATTTACATATTGTTTGTAATAATCAGAATCTTCTTTAACATATTCTTTTCCTTTTTCTATAAGTTTATCATAAGAAATAAAATCATCATTTTCTTCTTTATCAATACAAATATAATATTTAACATTATTTTCTTTGTCTGTATCTTTTATTTCTTTCATTATATCTTTATATTTTCCATCAAAAATTATAGCATCGACTTTAGATCTACGAAGCAGGCTTACTACTTCATCTTTAGGAAGAGATCTATCAAGTGGCACTACAATTCCTACTCCATTTACTATTGCAAAATATGACTCAATCCATTCATATCTGTTTTGTGATAAAATCGCAATCTTCTTATCCTTAAGCCCTAAAGAAATTAAAGAAGATGCAAGTCCATCCATTTCTTCTTTAAATTCTTTATATGTAATATTTCTATATGTCACATTAGTGCCAATTCTTATTTTTTCTATAAAAGCTGTTTTATCAGAAAACTTTTCTACAGCATTATTTACTACTTCTCTTAAATCTCTACATTTTTTTACATCATTATAAAGACGATTTTTACTACTCATAATAAACTCCTTAATTTATTTTTTTCCAACAATGCGATTATATCATGTAATTTTTTTAATTTAAAGTACAATATAAAAAAATAATCAAAGCTATATAAATTTGCTCTGATTATTTTAATATTATCTTATAAAATTAGTTTGTATTTTCTTTTCTGGTACTGGTAATTCAACTCCAGCTTTTTTCCCTGCTTCAATACATTTTAAAAGCCATGCCATATTTTTAGCTAGCATTCTCATTGTTTGCATTCCTTCTTCATCTTTTACTACTTCTTCAGGAGTATTGCCATGTACCATATTCCAATAATTTGAATTTACTTGTGGCATATTTCTTATAGAAAAATATTTATTTAATTGATCAAAAGCAAAACTTGCTCCACCTCTTCTACAACTAACTATACTCGCACCTGGTTTATTTGCAAAATCTTTTCCTGAACCTGCATAAAATACTCTATCTAAAAATGATGTAATTGCTCCTGAAGCACTTGCAAAATGTACTGGACTTCCAACGATTAATCCGTCACAATTTTTAATTTTTTCTATACATTCATTTACTCCATCATCATCTCTAAAACATTTTCCAAGTTTTTTGCAAGCTCCACATCCAATACATCCTGCAATAGGTTTATTTCCTACTTGAAAAATCTCTGTTTCTATTCCTTCTTCATTTAAAGTTTTTTCAACTTCTTTTAAAGCAGTAAATGTACATCCATTACTTCTTGGACTTCCATTAATTAATAATACTTTCATATAATACCTCCAACTAATTAATCATATATAATTTTATTTTATAATTTCTTTAATTATTCTATCATATAAGTCAAGAAAAAAGAAAACAAAAAGAGCGGGGCCCCAGGGGACCCCGCAAAGTCATCTGGTGATTTTATACTCTCCGCTCCATTCCCAGGGAAAACTCCTGTATTTGGTGCGAGAAATATCATCTATCACCATGGGCCTGGAATAGCGCCACTTCTCTGTCCACACGCCTCTTTCATACCGCAAGAAATGGTAATCGTGGATACGTCCATCACTATATCTCTGAATGAGAAGAACGATAACATACTCGTTTTCCTTAAGAGAATCGTGCTTGTATGGCTCAAAGCCAAGTCCAAGAGTTTCCATATCTTTTGATAGAAGCTTCTTTACCTCCTCTGTGGAAAAGTACTTTTCATTTATGGGCTTTATGCCAGAGATAGCACCAATCCTATAGATTTGGTCAAAACTGGCAGTTGCACCAATTGCGTGTGAAAAGCAGTTGGTCGTATTCCTGCACTCCGTCGAATCATAAGCAGAAAAATCAAGATCCTGATGGACCTGCTCCCTTATCCGGGAAATCTTCTCTGCAAACGTAATCTCACGCATGCCTTACCTCCTTCAAAATCGACTTATACAATAATTATACCATACTTATGTTAACTTTTCAAAACTAAAAATTATGATATAATATATTAAATTAATTAAAAGTAATATATATAGGAGACAAATTATGAACACTTTTACTATGAAATTACAACCAAACCATTTTTATTATATGAAAAATGGTACAAAAAGAATAGAACTTAGATTAAATGATGAAAAAAGATCAAAGATATCTGTTGGAGATAAAATTATTTTTTTTAAAGAACCTCTTTTAGATGAATCTTTTGAAACTACTGTAATTAAATTATTAAAATATGACTATTTTGAAAATTTGATAGATGATTATGGTATTGAAATATGTGCTGATAAAAATATTACAAAACAAGATTTATTAAATGACCTTGAAAAATTTTATACAAAAGAAAAACAAGCAAAATATGGAGTTTTAGGAATTATGATTTCACTTAATTAATTTTTGATAGTTAAAAATTAAAAAAGATAAAGATAAAGATAAAAATAAAAGCAAATCTAAAGTAAATTATTTATTTAAAATTTATTTTTAATATTACTTTAAGTTTGCTTTTTATTTGCTTTTTATTTACATTTATAATATCTTTATCTCCATAAATCCCCATTAATATGCTCTGTAAGAGCCATAACAAAAGCTTCTTCTGTTTGATCTATACGAGATATCACATCTTTAGTAAGAAGGCTAACTCCACCTTTTCCTTTTGCTAAATTTTCTTCTGAAAATAATTTATCCATAACTTTACCAAGATCAGTTTTTATTATCTCATCTACATACTTATCTGGAACAGGAAAAGCAGGAGATGTTCCAAATCCTTCAATACCATTATTATCTTCAATTACACCAATATTCACTATCATCCATTTTCCAAGATTATTTGTAATTCCAGATTCAGATCCTAAATAAAAATCTGCTTCAATATTATTATCTTTTGCATATTGTTTCAAATTTTTTACTCTAGTCTTAGCACCAATATAAATTTCGTCATTTACAGGTTCGTCGCCTACTCCTGAAGGAACATTAATACCTTCAATCTCAAAATCATCAAAGTAGTGACTAAAAGCTCTTCTAGCTCCTTCAATTTTACCTGGATTATGAGTTGCAATTAAAACTTTCATAAACATAATCTCCTTTCTTATTTAAAATCATTTATGATACCATATACCATAGCAATATCAGTTGGAACAATATATTTTGCACCAATTTCTTCAGCTACAACTAAAACAAAAGCACACATAGCTCTTGTTGCATACCACCAATCTGGATCATCTACTCTATTTCTTATCTCATCTAATGAAATTTCTTTATAATATCTTATACTTTCTTTTTTTCTCGTTTCTATATCCATCATAATTGGTGAAGCCTTATCTTCATATAAAGTATTTCCCTCATATTTTATTCCAGAATTTCTCGCAAAAAACTCATGTCCACCACCAGATAAAATTAATATATCAGATTTTTCTTTTGGAAGATTTAATCTTTGTTTTATAAAATCCATAACTGTATTAATATCTGTTTTTGCTATATCATCTGCTAGATCAGGAAATTCATTCATTACATCAATTACACCTATTTTAGAATTAACCATTTCTTTAATTTCCTTATCATAAGTTGCAATTTCAGTAGAACCTCCACCTCCGATAAATACAGTAACTTTATCTTTTACAAATCTTGTTGTACCATATACAGTAAGCTTATTTTCTTTTTCTTGATCTATTATATTAAATTCACAACCTGTTTCTTTCTTAAATCTTGATAAAAAGTTTTGCTTCTCGTCTCCTTCTAAGTTTCTAAAGACACTAGTACCACAAACATAAACATCGCTTTCATTATCTTTATTAAGATCTCTAACTTCAGAAATTAATCTACTAACATCATTTTCATCTAAACAATTATTTTTCTTATAATTCTTTTTAAATTGGATAGTAAGCGTTTTTAATTTTCTAATTTCTACTCCATCATATTCATCAATTTTTGTAACAGTAGAGCCAACTTCAACAATTATTTTTTTCATATTATCCTCCAAAAACCCTTTTTCTTTTTTGCATTTTATACTACATCGTTATATTATTCAATACAAATTTTAAAAAAGTATAACTATTTAGTTATACTTTAAATTAATATTATTTTAATATGTAATTATATTACTTTCTTCTAATTTATCTCCATCATATTTAAATTTAGCGGAAAAGATTTTCTTTGTCTCTAAAATTATTTTTAAAAACTCTCTATCTCCTTCCCACATATTTAAATTAAACAAATCCTTTTCATCTATCCATTTAAGATCTCCTTCATTACATTCTATGATGTTTCCATCAAATTTATCTGAAACAAAAACATACATATACTCTGTATCCCAATCTTCTGATACATATGTAACAAAACCTCTTAAATGTAAACTTTTTAGATTAAGCCCGGTTTCTTCCCTAACTTCTCTTATAATGCATTCTTCTGGACTCTCATTTTTCTCAAACTTTCCTCCTGGTCCAACCCATTTTCCTTCATTTATATCATTTTTCTTTTTAGTTCTATGTAGCATCAAATATTTATTGTCTTTTTTTATATAACAAGTTGTAGACATTATCATGATATTTCCTCCAAAATTTAAATTCAAAAAATATTTACTTAATATTTAATATTTTTTAATATGTTTTATATTTTTTTATAGTAAAATTTTAAATTAATTTCATGAGCTTTATAACCTCTTAATATTTTCTGCATTCTGATATTCTCATCACCAGTAGCACAAGAGACAATCTTAATATCTTTATTTTCTTCCCTTAACTTTTTTATAAGCTTAATAAAAATTCCTTTGTTTCTATATTCTTCTTCAATAAACATTTGCGAAATCCAAAGTACTTCTCCATCATTTGCCCAGTAAAA
The DNA here is from genome assembly GCA_944386155.1 of uncultured Clostridia bacterium. Taxonomy (GTDB): domain Bacteria; phylum Bacillota; class Clostridia; order TANB77; family CAG-508; genus UMGS1994. The sequence continues at coordinate 11,275 of CALWZY010000012.1, forward strand.
ATAAGAATATAATATCATTCCAACAGGATTACCATCTATCTCTGCAATCAAACATTTAAATTTTGGATTATCACAAAAATAATCTTTGTCAATATTTTCTCTAAGTCCATTCGTTTGCTCAGTATCATTTACATTATTTATTACATCATTTGCATGTAATATAAAATCTTTATGCTTTTTTTCAGCATGTATAATATTAATAGTATGCATAATCTACTCCTTAATATATTTAAACTTTTTTACTTTCCATTTTATAATTAATCTTCTTTTGTAATATACATTTCAGGAAGTAAATCTTTTATTTTACATATAGTTTTACTTTCTGTTAAAACTTCTGTATCTAAATTATCCATATTCACCATTCTTATTAATTCTCTACAACTTCCACATGGAGAATATATTTTTTGTTTAGCTGCATATGCAACTATTTTTGTTATTCTACTTTCTCCATTTTTAAGCATCTCAGAAATCGCTGCATATTCTGCGCATTTCCCAAGAGCACAATTTAAATCTACTGAAATTCCTGTATAAATATTTCCTTTATCAGTCATTAAAGCACATCCTACATGACCACATGAAGCATATTCACTAAGTTTTCTTTTATAAGCAATCTTTTTTGCTTCTTCTAACAATATTTCAAAATCTTTATCCATAAAAACTCCTTCATCTTTTACTCATAAAATCTTTTAATATTTTCTATATCAAATATTTCTTTTACGAATTGACATAGATTTGAAAATCCCGCAATCTCTCTACTTTCAGAATCCATTACAAATTCTACTGGTTTCCATTCATAAGTTCCTTCATAATTATCTAAAACTTTGACCTCTTCTACAAAATCATATATTACATTTAAATTAGTACCACTATTTTTTGGATTGCTTTCTGGATATTTATATGTAACTAATAATTTTGGATTTTCTAATTTTATTTTTGTTTCTTCAAAGCATTCTCTTTTTGCTGCATTAATTTCTGTCTCTCCTTCTTCTATTTTGCCCCCAATGCCGTTCCACATACCTTGATATGGTTTTTTATTTCTTTTTACTAACAAAACTTTTTTATAATCTTTTGTGAACAACATTATTACTACAAAATTTTTCATATTTTCATCTCCTACTATTTGCATCTTCTAAGAAAACTTTTTCTAAATATCCTCTTTTAGGATTTTCTAGTTTATTTAAATCTTCAGTAATTTTATTTTTACTAATAAAATACAATTTCTCAAATTCAATTTCAAGATTATTCTTTTCAAGAAAATCTAAGTAATCTTTATAATATTTATCCATCTCATCTTTAGTCATTTTAAGCTTAGCCTTTGCAAAAATAATATATGTATGAGGCTTTAATTCTTCTTCAGGCATATCAATATATTTTATTTTCCATGAATCAACTAACTTTTTATCATTCAAATCAATATTTATTTCTTCTTTTGATTCTCTCACAATTGTGCTTAAAACATCAATTCTTTCTCCAAATATATCATCATTATCTGCGCTTCCTCCTGAAACTTGTAAGCAACCAGGATAAGAAGTATCTTTCCCTAAAGCTCCTACTACATAATAACCATCGCTTGTTTCGAAAATACATCCTGCAATTAAACTTGAACAAGAATATTTTTGTTCTATGCCAATTCTTTCATTATACAAATAATGAGCATAATTAGATTTTCTACATATAATATCTATTTTTTTATTTTTTTCATCTTCTACAAACTCATTAACACATAAAAGTTCTCCATTCCATAAACTCGGAGTCTTTTTAATAGCATCTTCCCAAAAGATATTAATTTTTTTATTTAAATCTTCTGGAAGTTTTATTTTTTCATCTTTTATTACTGCACTTAAATTAAAATCTTCAATATTTTTAATCATTCTAAATCCTCTTATTAATCTAAATCTATATCATAATTTTTAAAATCAGAAATTAGAGCTTCTATATTATCCATATCATATATATGTCCTTCCATTCCTAATTTTCTTGACTCTTCAATATTCTGATATCTATCATCAATAAAAAAGCTTTCTTCTGGCTTTATATTAAATCTAGTAAATAATCTATTATAAATTTCTTCTTCTGGTTTTGAACTTTTTTCCTCGCAAGATAATATTATTCCATCTACTAAACTTGGAATTTCAGAGTTTTCTAAATATTTAATCATACTATAAGGAGCATTAGATAATATATACATTTTATATCCTTTGCTTCTTATTTTTCTCATTAAATCTTTCATTTTATCATCTTCATAAATATACTTTGTCCATGTATTTAAAATATTTTCACCAATATCTTTTAAATTTTCTTTTAACTTTCCTCTTATTATTTTTATTGCATCTAAAAGGTCTAGAGTCCCTCTATCTAAATCAAGCCATTCTTGACCATTAAAAATAATATCTAATAATATTTTCTTTTCTTCTTCATTATCTGTATAATTACTAACTATTTCATTTGGATTAAATTTAATAATTACATTTCCCATATCAAATATTATATTTTTTATCATACATTTTCCTCTCTATTTAAATCAATTTAATAGTTCCCGCCAGTGGTGTATATCCTAATATTGTAATTACTAAATCTATACTCATTATAATCACAATTAAAATTGCTAAAACTTTTAATACTTTACGATTTACTTTTGAAAAAATTTTCTCAAGTATTGGATGAACTAAATATAAAAGTACAAGAGCTCCTAATGCAAGAAGGCTACTATTTCTTAGACTTACTCTTCCATTTATATTTATAAAATCATAACTATAATCCCACCATCTCTTTTGAAATAAAACTTCCATTCCAAAACTTGCTACATATTCGATTATAGATGCAACAACTAAAATCATCACAAACACAAATATTGGCATTATATTTATTTTACCTATCTTTAATTTAGTCTTTAAAAACTTTTTAAGTATAAAATATAGTGTAAGTACTCCAAATCCGTATATTGGCAAATATGGTCCGTATAAGAACCCTCTATTTACAAATCCATTTCCAACTTTGAATTCCCAAATTACTTCATAAATCCATCCTATAAAGCAATAAACGAAAAATGCACATATAAAAAAGAAAATATTTTTATCTATATCTGCTTTTTTATCTAATTGAGTTTTACTTTTTGCTTCTTTTTTAGCCTTCTTTTTCTCTTCTTTTAGTTGTTTTTTTAACTTTTTCATCTGGTCTTTATTTTTTACTGCACTACCATTTGTATTGTCATCTAAAATTTCTTCGATTTTAGTATCGTCTATATCATAGTTTTCAACTAAATCATTTATATTTATTTTTTCTTTAATTTCAACTTCTTTTACTTCACAAGAGTCTTCTTTATTTTCTACTTCATCATTTATTTCTTCATCTATATCTATTTCTTTATCTTTTTGTCTTGCTTTTTCAAGTTCCTCTAGTTTTGAAGCTCTTCTTTTCATTTTTTCAACTCTATCAAATAAATCTTGCATTTTTCCTCCTCCATTTATTTTTTCTCTTTTGTTTTCTATATGATTATATTTGTTTTTTCTATTTTTTTCAACATCTACTTTTAAACATCTATTTATAAAAGTATTAAAATTGAAAATGTTAACATAATATGATATAATTGTTGTGTATGGCAATTTATTAGTTGTAGAACTTGCCATATAAAAACTAAATATGGAGGTAAAAACTATGGCAAACACATCAAAGGCAAATTCATCAAAAGTGGGAGGACCGTTCCGCTTCCCATTTGCCGCCAAAAAGGAAGTACCAACTAAGGAACAGTTGGAAGAGAAAAAGCGAAATGAGGATCTTCTCAAACTTTACGGTCGGGTAAAAGATAGAGATGGTCTGACAGATGAAGAAACAAGGGCATATGCTCTCATGTACAATGATCTGGCACCTGGTGATTTAGTAGGAGAAATCTCCGCAAGGAGAGTAAAGAAATTCTTCGACGAATTCATTCAGGAAGATAACCCTGGTATGTATAATAGGATGCTTTCTTACTATGAGATAAGCTCTCCTAACACATATTCAGAAAAAAAGCTTGAAAAGCTTTCCCGCCAAATTCAGAACTACATGGAAAGTATAAGAACCATTGATAACGCGATGCGTTACTCTGTATCTTTCGAAAAAGCTGCAAGAGAAATGGCAAAAAAACTTGATGCTCCTAAGAGCATGAGCGTAAATGAGCGGGTCAAATGGATCAGACTCTGGTTTATCGTCCTTCGTGACCATGAATGTTTCTTCAATGAACTGGATGATACTGGACGCCTTAAGGGGCCAAAAGTTACAGAAGAAGTCAATCAAATGTACTTCTTCCCAGAATCAATGATCAACTTGAATGCCTCTTATCTTTCCTACATGGAAGATGGAAACATCATTTATGATATGATCAAAGAATTCATCGATACATATCCTGATGATGTAAAAGACGTTGTCTACAGGTTTGCTGAACTTGACGGTGTAAACCGCCCTGATTCGTGTAGACTTGGAAGAATCCGCGAAGATATCAAGCGAAAACTTTTTCCAAACTCATGGAGATCGTCAACAATTTACTTCATGACGAAAGAGGGAGCGAAGTTTATCATTCCTAAGCATTTAAAGCTCGCAGTTCTTGCATACAAAAATGGTGGCATTTCCAAAATGCCGACATTCACAAACCAGATTATCGATGTATTTAACGCCTATAAACGGCGTACAGTAACTGCTTACAAATATGGTGAAACTACCATAAATGGAAAGCCCATCGAACTTGGTGTAAGTAGCAATCAGGAGCTTATGCTGTATGTAAATCTCTACAAATGGCTCCTTGACCACCCTGGTTTCCGCTTTGGAGAGGAGGAAAAGACTTTAGAAGAATATGGTCTTACTACTCTGCTCTTTGATTCCAGGATGGCAGTAACTGCATGGATTCTCGAAAACGGCTATGCTGTATCAGATGAAGACATCAACTGGCACATGGTAGGTACCGTATTAAATCCTGATGAGAATTCTGAGCTCTTTATGGATTACTACAATGGTGATCTTCTTTCAAGTGACATCCTTAAGCATTTCGGATTCAATTCCGAAAAGTTAGCACGTATGTGCTTTAGCTTCAAAGGTCTGTCCCTTTTCGACAGGGCAGAGTTTGAGCGTGTCCTTCGCAGGGTTAGAATGTTCGGCTTCGAACATAGCCTGGCAAGCGACAAGATTTACGCTCAGCTCTATCAGTATCTTCTTGAGTCCGACATTCCTTGCGGCCCGAAGAAAAAGCCCGTTTCATCATACGGTATTCGGTTCGCTCTGAAATAAGTTCTACAACCCCTGCCACGCACGACTTGCGTGGTGGGGCTCTTTTTTTATTCTAATTTTATATATTTTATTGCAAAGTTTTTTATAATTAATATTTTATTCTTTATTTTTTATTTGATTTTCTATTTAGTATTTTATTTATTAATATTTTATTATTATTATTTTATTTTTATTTTTGTTTTTTATTTTTAAATTTTAATATTAAATATTTTATAAATAATTTTTAAATACTTATTTTTCTATATTTTTAAATATTTTCCCTTAAAAGAAAAGAACCATAGACAACATTTTGTCTATGGAACACGTAGCATACTAAGAAGAACCTTATACCTATCAAAAAATCTATTTAGCTGAAAATTTTTGTCACAAGATTATATGCCTTATCAAAAAAACTATCTGGCAAACTTGACGCAACCTCAATTCTTGCAACAACCGTATCTGCTTTAAATCTCCGGACTTTCTCGTCGTATTTGCATACTTGTGCTGCAATCTTTCCTTTCCATCTTACTGCACAATAGACATCATCTCCAGAGATGAAAAAGTCTCCTGGAACTAATGAATCAAAAGAAACATAGTCAATCATCAGTTTTTCCCAAGAATCCCTTTTAGAATAACCAAAAATCTCTGTAAGGTGTCCATCTGGTGCATAATAATACAGTCCACCTCTATTTTTCTCTGAGAGATTCTCTACCATGATACATTTATTAATATCATAATAGACTGAATATTTTTCATGAACATTTTCAAGTCTTTCGAACCTTTTAATACCCCTTATTTTCATATCATATGTCCTCCTAAAAGTCTTATAAGAAGTATAAAAGTTCTTCCGTTCTGCATGCTATACTTTCTCTATATAAGATAATAATCTCCATACACTAATATAATAAAGAAAGTACATTTATATTATACCACCAGTATACATAATTTTCAAATACTCTTTACCATAACTAACTTAAAAGGATTCTTGTTTACAATTCTTTTAAATACCAAACATCGCACGCATAATGTTCTGTTTCAAGCAATGGCTTATCTAATCTCTTAAATCCATATTTTAGATAAAACTTATTTGCAGCTATCATATTACTCAATGTCTCTATATAACATTTTTTGTAATAATTTTTAGCATAATCTAGTGCTATTTTAATAAGTTCATGTGATATTCCTGTTCCTCTTGCCTCTTTTAAACAATACATTTTTTGAAGTTCACAGATATCTTCTAAAGCTTCTATCTTTCCTATTCCAGCTCCTCCAACTAGTTTTTTGGTCTCTTTTTCTTCTATTACCCAATATTTATATCCGTCTTTATTGTAGACTGTAGATAACCTTCCAAGTTCTGAATCTGCCCACGCGAGTCCTTCTCTATTTCCACCAAATTCTATTAAACATGTCCTTATAATATTTTCTATTTCTTTATTATCTTTTTCTTCAAGTTCCCTTATTATATATTTCATAAAATATTTCTTATATTACCTTTCTATCTATATCTAATTCACAATTTTATGTTGGCTATTAGTCCAAGCAGGAGTACAAATCATACTCACTTTACAATAATCAGTAATCCATGCATATTTTTCATTTGGACTTATTAGTATTGTATCTCCCATAAAAAATTCCACTTCTTTATCTTCAAATTGTAATTTTCCATTTCCTTCAAGAACATATATAAGCTCTGTTGATTTTGTGTTCATACAATACTCATTTTCTTTTTCAGGATATCTTGCTGTGATTACTGCTATTCCTAAATCCATTTCTTTATTTTTAAAAGAATATTCTATAGTCTTGCAGTTTTTACTATTTTCTCCCTTTACTCCTTCATCTTTTCTTATAATTTCCATTATAAATCCTTCCTTTCTTCTATTTTTTTTATTATTCTACAAGGATTTCCAACACATACGCAATTATCTGGTATATCTTTTGTTACAACGCTACCTGCACCAATTACAACATTACTTCCAATACTAACACCCGGAAGAACTACTACATTTCCACCAAACCAGACATTATCTCCAACTTTTATCTTTTTAGCATATTCTAATCCTTCATTTCTCAAAGAATAATCTATTGGATGTCCTGCAGTATAAAAACCTGAATTTGGACCTATAAAAACATTATTTCCAAATTCAACTATGTTTGCATCTAATATTACTAAATTATGATTAGCATAAAAATTTTCTCCTACTTTTATATTAAATCCATAATCACACCAAAATGGCTGTTCTATTATACATCTTTCTTTCATATCTCCTAAAATATTTTTTAATGCATTTGTTCTTTTTTCTAAATCAGATGGTTTAATATTGTTATATTCAAAACACAAATCTTGAGTCTTGTTTCTTAATCTTAATAAATCTTCATTATAATTTGCGTCATATAACTTGCCACTAATCATTTTCTCGTATTCAATTTTATTTTCACTCATACATAACTCCTAAAATATAATATTAATAATATTAATAATTTTACTACTTATTTATTATCATAATTATAATATCACAAATTTGAATTTTTTATTAGTATTTATTTTCTCTTATTTATTATTTATTATTTATTAAATATCTATTATTTCAATTATTCTAATTAGTATACATAATGTTGTTATTTTTTCCTATTTGTGCTATAATATTTTTATTCTATATAGAAAGGAGTGTTACAATGCCATATCTTATTTCACTTACTAAGGATGACTTTCGTGAATATCGGAAGGAGTTTGGAAAAGTAGAATATAGCTTCACAAAGAAAGGAGAGCCTCCACTTATGGAAGCTGGTCTCATTAAACAGCTTTCTATGACAGCTCTCATGAACAGAAATGACTACAACCAGATTATGGACAGTCCTCGAAGCACATTATATCTTTTCAAAAGCGATGAGGACAATCAAACTATCGGTGTCTTGGCTGTCACATTTGATAAAAAGATATGTACTATCAGCGAGTTTTGTGTTTTTGAACATTTCAAAGGCCTTGGCACTAAGTTGTTTGAGGAAGTCTGTGCTCTCTGTCGTGAAAAAGGCACTTATGAGATTGAACTCTGGTGTGGTTTTCCCGGTTCACAAGAATTCTGGAAGAAGCTCGGTTTCTACGAAAGAAAGCCTCTCATATTCTATAAGAGAATCTCTAGAAGGTAAGTTTTAAAAGGAGGAGTAACACAAAAAAGGAATTCCCGTGGCTAGATCTTTTTGGCCACGGGAGTTCCTTTTATCTTGTTTTTTGTTTTTTCATTTTTTGTTTTTTCGTTTTTTATTTTTATTATTTTTTATCTTTATTTAATTCTTTATACCTCTTAATTTTCATAGTAGAAGTTTTTTCAAACTCCCCTTCTTTTATTTCTAAACTTTTTACAGCTTTATATGAAGTTAATTTTTTATTTACTTCTTTTATTTTGTTCCAAATTAAATCATATATTTCTTTTTCAGAGATCTTACCATGTAATTCTTCTATTTTCTCATAATCTGGAATTACTCTTGCTGTAATTATCAATTCTTTTTGTTCTTTTTTACTGTTTTTATCAGGTTCTTTTCCATAAACCATAGATTCTTTAATTTCATCTACTTTATCAAGCATCATTTCAATTTCTTCAGGATAAATATTCTTACCATTTTGAGTAACAATAACATTTTTACTTCTTCCTGTTATAAAGATAAATCCATCATCATCTATATATCCAATATCTCCTGAATTGAAATAACCATCTTCATCTATTACTTTCTTTGTTTCTTCTTCATCTTCGTAATATCCAATCATTAATGTAGGAGTTTTAATTAATATTTCTCCTTCACCATTTTCATTTGGATTTTTGATTTTAACTTGTGCTTGAACTATTGGTTTTCCAGCAGATCCTATGCAAGGTTTATATTCTGGTGTAAGTGCTGATATTGGAGCTGTTTCAGTTAAACCATATCCTTGTAGGAATGTAATTCCTATGTTTTCAAGCCAAACTCCTACTTTTTTATCTATAGGAGCTGCAGCAGAAACTACTATTCTTAAGTTTCCACCTAAATTATCATATATTTCTTTAAATACTTTTTTCTTTATATCAAATCCTGCTGCTTTTAATACATTTGTAACATGAATCATAGTATTTACTATTTTATCTTTTTTACTTTTTACTATTTGTTCATTTATTTTTTTATATAAACTTTCTACTAAAAGTGGAACTGTTAGTATAGCTGTAGGTTTTGCTTCTTGAAGATTTGGTACTATGTATCTTAACCCTTCACATATTGCAACAGATGCTCCTTGTGACATTGGATATAAAAATCCTATTGTAGATTCATAACAATGATGAAGTGGAAGTACTGAAAATAGTCTATCTGAAGGATAAAGTCTTACATATGCAGTAACTGCATTTATATTTTCTGCTAAATTTCTATTATTAAGCATTACACCTTTTGATTTAGCAGTAGTTCCAGATGTAAAGAACAATACTTTAAATTCTTCTGGATCAATTTCTATTTCTTCAAAAGTTTTATTTCCTGAATTTCTTAAAGCTTTTCCAAGTTCTATTAGATTTAAAAGACCTACATCTTTTCCTTCTAATTTTTTATCAGATCTCATTTCTATAAAATATTCAACTTCTGGCACATTTTCTTTTACTTTATTTATTGCTTCACCATTTTTTGGAGAATATATTATAGCAGAAGCTCTAGACCTTCTAACTAAATTCTCTATTTCATTTTCTGGAAGTTCTCTATCTATTGGAGAAACAATTCCAACTCCACAAAGCATTGCCATGTATGAAACATACCAGCCATATTGTGTTTCTCCTATAATTATTACTCTTTTATCTTTTAAGTTTAATATATTAATCAAAGCTGTTCCTAGTGCAAAAACATCTTCTCCAAATTCTTTATATGTTATAACTTTATAAGGTTCTTTATGATTTGGTTTTTCTAGTATACATGATTCATTTGGATATTTTTCTACTGATCTTAAGAAAAATTCTTTTACAGTTTTATAATGAGTTCTGTCTTCATATGGAGTATTTCTTTTTTTAGTATTATGTTTTTCCATTTTTTCATAATCTATATTTGTAAGCTCATCCTCCATATTCATTTTCATTTTTTTAAATTTGATTTCAGGCATTTTAAAATCTCTTAGTCCCATTTTTTTACCTCTTTCTAATAATATTCATATTACAAATTTTTATTATTTAAAGTTATTTAAATTCAAATTATTTTTTCATTAAGTTTTTAATGTATTCTACTTCTTCGTCACTATTCAATCTCATAAATATTGGCTCACCTTTTTCAATTACTTTAACATTTTTAATTTCTTTAAATTCTTTTAATGAATCAAAAGTAATTGTTTTTGAATCAATACCTATTTGTCTTAATATATTATCTGATGTATCGTTCATTACAGGTCTTATCAATATTGCTATCTCTCTAAGTCCTGCAATTAAGTGATACATTGTAGATTTTAATTTTTCTAACTTTTCTTCTTTCTCTTTATCTGATTCTCCTTCTACTTCTTTTGCAAGCACCCATGGTGAAGTTTCATCAATATATTTGTTTGTTCTTGCAACAAAAGTCCATATAGATTGAAGAGCATTTGCTATTTCATATTCTTTCATATTATTTTCAAATTCATTAATTACATTTTTAGCATCTTCTTCATAAGACTCATCTACTTCATTTTTAATACCATTATATTCTGGAACTATTCCACCAAAATATTTATTTACCATTGATACTGTTCTATTTAGTAAATTACTTAAATCATTACATAAATCAAAATTATATCTAGCTACAAAGTTTTCTGGAGTAAATAATCCATCAGATGAAGTTGGAACTTCTCTTAATAAGAAATATTTAGTTGCATCTAGTCCATATTTTTCTATTAAATCATCTGGATATATGACATTTCCTTTAGATTTAGACATTTTTCCGTCTTTCATTGTTATCCAATTGTGAACTACTATCGTTTTTGGAAGTGGAAGATCAAGTGCCATTAAAAATATTGGCCAATAAATCAAGTGAAATCTTGCTATATCTTTTCCAACAAATTGTACATCTGGTTCCCAGTATTTTTTAAATAAACTGTCATCATCTGATGTATATCCAAGAGCTGTTAAATAATTCATAAGAGCATCAAGCCATACATATATTACGTGTTTTTCATCACTTAAAACTTTAATTCCCCAGTCAAAAGATGTTCTCGTAACACATAAATCTTCAAGTCCTGGTTTTATAAAATTATTAATCATTTCCGTTTTTCTATATGCTGGTTTTATAAAATCTGGATGATCCTCATAATATTTTAATAATTTATCTACATATTTTTTCATATTGAAGAAATATGCTTCTTCTTTCATCTTCTTAACTTCTCTTCCACAATCAGGACATTTTCCATCTACAAGTTGAGTTTCTGTAAAATATGATTCACATGGCTCACAATACCATCCTTCATATTCTCCTTTATAAATATCACCTTGAGCTAAAAACTTTTCGAATATTTTTTGGCAAGCTTTTATGTGATATTCATCAGTTGTTCTTATATATTTAGTATAATTTATATTCATTTTTTCCCAAAGTTCTTTTGCTTGTTTTGCTTGCTTATCTACATATTCTTTTGGATTCAAGCCAGCTTCTTTTGCTTTTGACTCTATTTTTTGTCCATGTTCATCTGTTCCTGTTAAGAAAAATGTATCATATCCTTGTAATCTTTTATATCTATTAATACAGTCAGCTAAAACTTCTGTATATGCTGTTCCTATATGAAACTTTCCACTTGGATAATATATTGGTGTTGTTAGATAAAATTTTTCCATATAACTTCTTCCTCTCATATTTTTTACTCTATTATTTTACTACCAAATCCGAAATTTATCAATAATATTGAGCAATTTAAGTATATAACGAAAAAAATAAAAATAGCTAAGTAATTAAATTATATTTAATAATATACATAGCTATTTTTATTTTAATTATTCTTCTACTTCTTCTAGCACTAATGCCTTCTTAGGACAAAATGAAGAACATTTGCCACAAGATATACATTTACTATAATCTATTGTTGGTGCTTCAAATTCTTTTTGACTTAATGCTCCAACTGGACAAATTGAAACAGAAGGACATTTATGATTTTGCGGGCATTTGTCTACTATTATTTTTAATTTTTTCATATTGTTTCCTCCTCTTCTTTTAGCTGTTTTGCAAGTATTATTTCTTCAGGACCATTTGGAAGTGTAAATTCCCCAATTTTTTTAAATCCTAATTTATCATAAAAATATTTACTAGATTCATCTTCTCTTGTACATGTCATAATTGCATTATATCCTCTTCTTTTAATTTCTTCTTCGAAAAACTCTATTATTCCTCTTCCATAACCTTTACCTCTGTTATGTTCTGTTACATAAAGCATATTAATAAATGGTGTATTGTCCCAGAAAAGATTATATCTAAGCCATCCTAAAAAAACTTCGTTTTCTTCTGCTATAAAAACTCTTTTCGAATTTATTGCATTATATAATTCGTCTTGAGTTACTTTCTTATCCCTTTCTGTTAAATTTTCTAAATCATCCATTGTTGCTTCTCTAATATACACTTTTTTCACCCTTTCTTTTTACTTTTGTAATATATATTTTTATATTAAATACTATTCTTTTATTTCTAAATAATTCTTTAAATCTTTTAAAGAATTTTTAGCATCTTCTACTCCTAAATCATACATTTCTTTAAGTTTTGATGTATCCCTTTCTATTCTTTTTATATCTACTAATCTAGAAGGTCTTATTACAAAAATCTTTTTGTCTTTTTCTAAAGAAATTACTTTTTCAACTTCACTATTATACATTTTATATCTATTATTTAATGTATCTATATAATTTGGATATCTTTTATAATACCATTTTGATATTTTCTTGCTACTTTTCTTTTTTCTATATTCTAATGGTCTTGTTAACACTACAATTACTTTATCTACACCCATTTTCATCATTTCATCTACTGGTATACTATCTGATGTACCTCCATCTAGATATTTCTTTCCATCTATTTGTACGATTTTAGACACATATGGCATAGATCCAGATGCTCTTAAATATTCTATATCTTTTTGAGCATCTTCTATTTTTATATACTCTGGTTTTCCAGTATCTAGATTAGTTACAACTGCATAAAACTCTTCTGGGCTTTTTTTATATGTTTCATTATCAAATATATCTAATTTATTTGGGAGCTCATCATAGCAAAACTCTTTATTTACAATATCTCCTGTTTTTACTAATGACTTAAACCCCATATATCTTTCATCATTTGCATATTTCAAATTATATCTTAATGTCCTACCTTTTTGTCTTGATTTATAATTTACCCCAAATAAAGCACCTGCAGATACTCCTATAATTGTATCTATTTTTATATCTTTATTATCTAAGAAGACATCGAGTACCCCAGCAGTATATAATCCTCTCATAGCTCCGCCTTCTAGGACTAATCCAACTTTCATTTTATCACCTGCTTTTATAAGTTTATTATGTATTTTCATTTTTTGATTTTTGTTTTTATTTTTATTTTATCTTTTTCGTCATTATATCACAAAATAAAAATTACACAAATATAATACTTATAATATCAGATGTATTTATATTAATCTCCTTATCTATTTGAATCTTTTTTCGTATATAATCAATATTTGTGACCCTTCCAAAAGCCTCTACATATTTTCCATTTCTATAAAATCTTAATCTTACACATCTTCCTATCTCAATTTGATTAAACTTATCATTAAGCTCTACTAAAGATTCTTCAGATAATTCTTTTCTTTCTTCATATTCAATCTCTTTTTCTCGTAATGCTTCGCTAAATCCTTTTAGAGCATCAAAAGGAAGAAATTGTTTTGCTCTAGATACTCTATCCACTATTATGACCTCCTATAAGTTTATTTCTCATAATTGTTGTTGCACCTTCTTGTAAATCCATACCTCTTATAATACTATTTTTCCCCATCTCGTTTTTAATTTTACATACTGCATACGCTAATTTAGTTTCCTTATCTTTTTTATCTTGATTTTCAAATAAACTTAATTGGATATTTGAAGAGTTAATAACATTTGCAAAATTAACACCAATTCTTCTTATCGCAACATTTTTATTTGTCGTAGTATCATATAAATATAAAAATTGTTTTAATAAATCTGAATATATATTCGTATGGTTTCCTATTTTTCTTAATCCGCCTGTTGATTTAATAATATTTTTAGAATAGCCAATATATAAACCTATTGTATCTGTTACTAAATTACTTTCCACTAATTTTAAACTTCCGAATCTCTACCATTTCTTTTAATACAATTCTTGCTTTTTCAAAAGAATAATCTTCAAATAAAATTTGGCTATTTGTAATAGAATTTGTTTTAGGTTTATATTTTTTAATATCTGCTATTGTACAACTTTCCCTTCCCCATGAGTGATCTATTAAATATTCAGCATTTACTCCAAATTCTTTATATAACTTTTTTTGATCAGTATGAGCAATATCATACATATCAAATATTCTCATTTTATTTAATCTTCTCTCTATTCCTTTTCCAATCTGCCAAAAATCAGAAAGTGGTTTATGATGCCATAATTCATTTTTATACTTTTCTTCATCTAGAAATCCAATATTTGTACTACTATGTTTAGCTGTAATATCTAAGGCAATTTTAGCTAAATACATATTTGTACCAATTCCTGCAGTAGCTGTTATTCCATATGTTTTAAATATATCTTTTATAACCATCTTTGCAAGATCTATAGCATCTACTTTATATAACCTTAAATAATTAGTAACATCAATAAAAGCTTCATCTATTGAATAAACATGTATATCTTCTTTTGAGAAATATTTAAGATAAATCGCATATATATTTGCTGAATATTCAATATATTTTTTCATTCTTGGTGGTGCAACTATATATTTAATATCTGGTGGGATTTCAAAAAGTCTACATCTATTTCTAACACCTAACATTTTCATTTTTGGAGATACTGCTAAACAAATTGTTCCCTTTCCTCTATCTGGGTCTGCTACAACTAGATTTGTTTTAAAAGGATCTAGACCTCTTTCAACACATTCTACCGAAGCATAAAAAGTCTTTAAATCTATACATAAGAAATATCTCTGCATTACCATCACTCTCCAAATTACAACTTTAAAATCATTATAGCATCATTTTAAATCTTTGTAAACATTTGTTCGTAATAATGTTAAAAAAATAAACAACTAGCAGTAATACTAATTGTTCATTTCTTTATTTTTATCCTAAAGCTATATCTAATACCATCATTAGCGCAAATCCAACAGCAACACCCATAGTTGCAAGATTTGAATGTGCTCCAGCTTGAGATTCTGGAATAAGCTCTTCTACAACAACATATATCATTGCTCCTGCTGCAAAAGCTAATAAATAAGGAAGTGCAGGAACTACTGCTTGAGCAAAAAGAATTGTTAAAACTGCTCCAATTGGTTCTACTATTCCTGATAAAGTACCATAAAAGAATGCTTTTGATTTTTTCATTCCCTCACTTTTAAGTGGCATTGATATAATTGCTCCTTCAGGAAAGTTTTGTATAGCAATCCCAATTGCAAGTACCATAGCTCCGGCTAAAGTCATTCCTACATTTCCAATTAAAAATCCAGCAAAAGTAACACCAAGTGCCATTCCTTCTGGTATATTGTGAAGTGTTACTGCTAAAACAAGCATTGTCTCTCTTTTAATTGCAGCTTTTAAACCTTCCTCTTTATTAGTATTTCTATGTAAATGTGGTATTATGCAGTCAAGAATAAGTAAAAATACCATTCCTAGTAAAAATCCTGCTGCTGCTGGTAACCAAGGAGTATGTCCTTGTTGTTCTGACATTTCTATAGATGGCATGATTAATGACCAAATTGATGCTGCCATCATTACACCTGCAGCAAATCCCATAAGTATTTTTTCTATTTTTTTATTTATTTTATTTTTCATGAAAAATACCATTCCTGATCCCAAAGCTGTACCTAAGAACGGTATTAATAGACCTATTGCTACTTCCATATTTTATTCCCCCCATTTCTTAGTTTATTTTATTTTGATTTTTCATTATAACATACTTTTTAAATTAAGTCTAGACTATATAGAAAAGCAACTTCTTTATATAATTTCCATCCAAATTCAATATCTTTTTCTGCAACTACTTTTCCACCCATTTTAGTATAGAATTTTTTTGCATTTTCATTTTCTTTTAAGCACCAAAGTATCATCTTATGTTTATTCATTTTTTTAAACTCTTCTTTAACATATGAAAACAGCTTAGTACCAACACCCTTATGCTTATATTCATACTTTACATATAGTGCAAGTAATTCACAATCTGCTTCTTTTATCTCTTCATTTCTATTTTCATTTAAATATCTACAAAATCCAATAACTTT
>CALWZY010000013.1 GCA_944386155.1 uncultured Clostridia bacterium
CTCTTTTTATATCTGCATAATTCATATGTTTTTCCATCCCTTCTTAGATGTTTAAATTAAATACTAGGAATATTTATAATTCCTAGTATTTAATTTTACTCTTTTGTACCTTAATCTTCTTTAGAATATTGTTAATTTTTCTTTTGCTTAAAATAAATTTAAAGGAATTTTATATTATTTTATCTTTTGTATATTAATTGCTTTATCTGTTTTTATGAATTATAAATGTAATACCCTTGATTTAATTTCTTTTGTCTTTCCTGCATTCCAGAAGTTTTCACCTAAATAGCCACATGTACGTCTTACTACATTCATTTTTGAATGATCTTTATTTCCGCATTGTGGACATTCCCATTCTCCTTGTTCATTAATTATTATCTCTCCATCGAAACCACATACATGGCAATAATCTGACTTAGTATTAAACTCTGCATATTGGATATTATCATATATAAATTTTACAACTTCTTCTAATGCTTTTAAGTTGTTTTGCATATTAGGAATTTCAACATATGAAATAGCTCCACCTCTTGATAAATCTTGGAATTCGCTTTCAAATTTCAACTTTTCAAATGCATCTATTTTCTCTCTTACATCAACATGATAAGAATTTGTATAATATCCTTTATCTGTTACATCTTTAATAATTCCAAATCTTTCTTTATCTATTTTAGCAAATTTGTAGCATAAACTTTCTGCTGGAGTTCCATATAAAGCAAATCCTATATTAGTTTCTTCTTTCCATCTTTTTACTGTTTCATCTAAATGCTTCATTACTCTTAAAGCAAAATCATGTCCAACTTTTGTTGTATGAGACTCGCCTGTCATCAATTTAGTAACTTCATATATTCCAATATATCCAAGAGATATACTTGAATATCCTCCATATAATAAATCGTCTATTTTTTCACCTTTTCCAAGTCTTGCAATTGCACCATATCTCCAATGTATTGGACTTACATCTGATGTGATACCTTTTAGAGCATTATGTCTGCACATTAAAGCTTCTTTACATATTTCTAATCTTTCATCAAATAATTTCCAGAATTTATCCTCATTACCATTTGCTATTATTCCTATCTGAGGTAAATTAATACTTACTACACCTTGATTAAATCTACCTTCAAACTTATAATTACCATCTTTATCTTTCCAAGGAGCTAAAAAACTCCTACATCCCATTGGACTAAACACATTGCCTTCATAATTCTCTCTCATTTTTTTAGCAGATATGTAGTCTGGATACATTCTCTTAGATGAACATTTTACTGCAAGTTTTGTTAAATAGTCATATTTTCCACCTTTTAGGCAATTAAATTCATCTAAAACATATACAAGTTTAGGAAATGCTGGTGTAATATAAACACCTTTTTCATTTTTAATACCTTGATATCTTTGTCTTAAAACTTCTTCAATAATCATTGCATTTTCTTCAATATATTCATCACCTTCTTCTAAGTGTAAGAATAGCGTTACAAAAGGTGATTGTCCATTTGTAGTCATTAATGTATTTATTTGATATTGAATTGTCTGTACTCCTGATCTTAACTCATATTTTAGTCTTTGTTCTACTAGTCCATCTATTACATCATCAGTTATTTTTCCTCTATATTGTTCTATTACCTCTTTTCTAAATTTTTCTTTACTTATTCTTAAGTATTTTCCTAAATGTTTCATATCAACAGATTGTCCACCATATTGGTTACTAGCAACTGCTGCAATAATTTGAGTTGTTACTGTACATGCAACTTGGAAACTTTTTGGACTTTCTATTAATTTTCCATTCATTACAGTACCATTGTCTAGCATATCTCCAATATTAATTAAACAACAATTAAAAATTGGTTGAACAAAATAATCTGCATCATGAAAGTGTAAAATTCCTTCTTCATTTGCTTTTGTTATTTTCTCTGGTAATAAAACTCTTCTAGTTAAATCTCTTGAAACTTCACCAGCAATATAATCTCTTTGAGTAGATGCTATTACTGTGTTTTTATTTGAATTCTCCTCTGCAAGTTCTTTATTTTCATTTCTAATTAATTTTAATATAGATTCATCTGTTGTATTTGCTTTTCTAACTAAAGCTCTGTTATATCTATAAACAATATATCTTTTAGCAAGCTCGTATTTTTCGCACTCCATTAATTTTTCTTCAATAATATCTTGTATGTCTTCTACAAGCATTCTTCTCTTATTTTGAGATATTATAAATTCAATTATAGAATCTATATCTTCTTTTGTAGCTCTTTCTTTTTTTCTTACTTCAGTATTTGCTTTGTTTATTGCTGTAATGATTTTTGACTTATCAAAATCAACAGCACTTCCGTCTCTTTTTATAACTTGCATTTCGTTTCCCCCTTGGCTTTTCATGTTATCTCTTTATTCAATGACTGTATTCTATCATCCAAAAAAGTAATGTCAATGTAGATAAGTTATGTACACTCTTTCCCGTAATTCTTACTGTAAGTAAGTTATACAGATTGTATTTTTTTACCATTTTCAAATTATTACACTAATATTCCGTATGTCTCTAAGAATTAGCTATATTTTATAAAAAAAATTATAACATTTTTATAACATTTTTAACAAATTTTAAAAAATCATTTTTTCAAAAAATCGTTTTTTTATCTGATTTTCTTTTTTATTCTCTCTATTTTTTATTTTTTCTTCGCTTTTACTATATTATTTTAGTTTACATTAGTATAGTACTTTTGTTCGCAATGACTTAAAAAACAAAAATAGTGAATCGTAAAAAATTATTTTTCAAGATTCACTATTTTTTCATTTTATTTTTAATCTTATTTTTTCTTTTGGTTTTTCTATTATTTTTTATTAACCATTAAAAATCTCTTCAAATTCTTCTCCGTCGATTTTCTCTTTTTCTAATAAAACATTTGCAACAGCAGTTAATTTATCCATTTGCATTGTTAATATTTGTTCAGCTGTTTTATAAGCTTTATCTATAATTCTTCTTACTTCTGAATCTATATCTGCAGAAGTTTGCTCACTATAGTTTCTTCCTTGAGCTATATCTCTTCCTAAGAATATTTCTTCTTGTCCTGAACCAAATGCTATAGTTCCTAGTTTTTCACTCATACCATATTTCATAACCATACTTCTTGCTATATCAGAAGCTCTTTCAATATCATTACTAGCTCCTGTAGATATATCACCTAAAACTAATTGTTCAGCAACTCTACCACCAAGTAATGATACAATTCTTTCTTCCATTTCTGTTTTTGACATAAATGATTTATCCTCAGATGGTTTATACATTGTATAACCACCAGCCATTCCTCTTGGAATAATAGAAATTTGATGTACTTGATCTTGTGTTGGTAAGAATTTACTTACAACAGCATGACCTGCTTCATGGAAAGCTACTAATTTTTTCTCTTTATCACTAATTACTTTTGTCTTCTTTTCAGGTCCCATTGTAACTTTAACCATTGCATCTTCTATATCTTTCATTGTTATTTCTTTTTGATCTCTTCTAGCAGCAAGTAAAGCAGCTTCATTTAAGATATTCTCTAAATCTGCACCTGCGAATCCAGATGTGTTTTTAGCTATTGTTCCTAAATCTACATCATCAGCTAATTTTTTCTTTCTAGCATGAACTTCTAGTATTTGCTCTCTAGCTTTAACATCTGGTGTTCCAACTACTATTTGTCTGTCAAATCTACCAGCTCTTAATAAAGCTTTATCTAGTACGTCAGGTCTATTTGTTGCAGCTAGTACAATAACACCTTCATTTGCTGAGAAACCATCCATCTCAACTAATAATTGATTTAGTGTTTGTTCTCTTTCATCATGTCCTCCACCAAGTCCTGCACCTCTTTGACGTCCTACGGCATCTATTTCATCTATAAATATAATACATGGAGCATTTTTCTTTGCTTGTTCAAATAAATCTCTTACTCTTGAAGCACCAACTCCGACAAACATTTCAACGAAGTCAGAACCACTTATAATGAAAAATGGTACTCCTGCTTCTCCAGCAACAGCTTTTGCAAGTAAAGTCTTACCAGTACCTGGATGTCCTACAAGTAAAACTCCTTTAGGAATTCTAGCTCCCATATCAGTATATTTTTTTGGACTCTTTAAGAATTCAACAATTTCTTCTAATTCTTCTTTTTCTTCATCAACACCAGCAACATCTGCAAATGTAATTTTATTCTTATCTGCTGGAGTCATCATTCTTGCTTTACTCTTTCCAAAAGACATTGTTTTGTTTCCGCCTTGAGAACCTGGATTCATAAACAACATCCATGCAAAGAATATAAATATCATTAGTAAAATAGTTGGACCAAATGTTTCAAGAACTGCTACAAATTGTGATTTTTCTGTTTGAGTTAGTTCTATCTCACCATTTGTTAATCTATCTGTTGTACGATCAATGAAGTTATCAAGGCTAGGAATCATTACATTTTTTTCTCCAGCATTATCCCCTTCTTTGATTGTAACTAAAGCACTCTTTCCATCATCTGAAATTGTAACTTTTTCTACGTTATTATTTTCGATTTCTTGTAATAATTTTGAATAGCTTAGTTGCTTATTTACTGAATTACTTATTGCAGACAATACTAATAAAAATACACATAATAAAATCAACCATAATGCTATCTTTTTAATTCCGCTTTTCAAATTTAAATCCTCCTTATTTTATATATTCTAAAATTATATTTATAGAACATTTACTTTGTATCTAGTCTAAAATATAGCATATGTATCTGTTTATTTCAATACTTTTTTTCAAATGAAATATCCTTGTAACAAAGCACTTTCTAGTTACCTACGGAAAGTATACTAGATAAATTATTTCTTTTTTATTACTTTAAATATATAAAAAATATCACTAAGATTATAGCTTAATGATATTTTTTCTTCCTTTTTTCTTTTATTACTTTATTCCCTAACTGTTCTTCTCAAAATATAATTGTTTATTTTTTAAACTAACTTTTATTTTTCTTTTTGGAACTAAATACTTATTTCCGATATTATTAGAACATAATTTTATTATATCTTCTACATGTATTTTCTCTATTCCCATTGTATTTCCTAATAATTTATTAATTGTATAAAATATTAATCTTTTCCTTATTACTATATTAATTTTATTAAATTCTCTAAGATTTAACTTTATATAATCATTTGTTTCTTCAATAACAATATTTTTATATTCTAACTCTACTAATTCATTAAAGTAATTTTCTTCTTCTTTTACTATATCAGATAATCTTGAAATTGTATTTATAATGTTTGGATTAAACTCTTTTTCTATAAAAGGTATAACTACATTCCTAATTTTATTTCTGTTATATATGTTTTGAAAATTAGACTCGTCAATTCTAGGATTTATATTGTTTATCTTACAATATTCTTCTATATCTTTTCTTTCTATTTCTAGCAAAGGCCTTATATAAATTCCATTCTTAGGTTCTATTCCAATTAAACCATAAGTCCCTGTTCCTCTAATTAAGTTTAAAAGAACTGTCTCAACTTTATCATTTTTATTATGAGCTATTGCTATTTTATTCGAAGAAGTCATCTCCTTAACTTCATTGAAAAACTCATATCTTACTTTTCTTCCCGCTTCTTCAGTACCAATCCTATTTTCTTTTGATATGCTCAGCACATCTGCTTTTTTTACAAATAATTTCACATTATTTTCTTCGCAAAAAGCTTTTACATACTCTTCATCTATAATTGCATTTTCTCTTATCATATGATTTATATGAGCAACATTTAATTCTAGATTATATTCTTCCCTTAATGAAAGTAAAATATGTAATAAACACATAGAATCAGGACCGCCAGAAACGGCAACTACTATTTTATCGTTTTTACTTATTAAATTATATTTTTTAATTGTTTCTAAAACCTTTTCCTTTACCATATAAATTCCTATTCTCTATATTTTTCTAAATTTGCAAACTTCGTATAATTACCAAGCCAAGCTAGCTCTACTGTACCTGTTGATCCACCTCTATGCTTAGCAAGTATAACTTCAGCAATATTTTTCTTTTCACTATTTTCATTATAATAGTCATCTCTATATAAAAACATTACTATATCAGCATCTTGTTCAATAGCTCCAGACTCTCTCAAATCAGAAAGCATCGGTCTATGATCATCTTTTCTTTGTTCTGCCGCTCTTGAAAGTTGTGATAAAGCAATTACTGGAACATCTAGCTCTTTTGCTAGAATCTTTAAAGATCTACTAATTTCAGAAATTTCTTGCTCACGGCTACTATTTTTCTTACTACTAGCTTGTACTAATTGAAGATAATCTATTACTACTAAACCAATATTTTTTTCAAGTTTCATTTTTCTACATTTTGCTCTTATTTCCATTATAGAAATTCCTGGTGTATCATCTATGTAAATTGGAGCTTCCGCTAATTTTCCTGATGCATTAGCAAGCTTTATCCAATCTTCATCTTCTATTTTTCCTGTTCTTATCTTATTGCTATCTACCATAGCTTCACTACAAATTATTCTATTAGCAACTTGTTCTTTTGACATCTCTAGGTTAAATACAATAACTGGTACATTACTTTGTACTGCAACATTTGTAGCAATGTTTATAGCAAAAGCTGATTTACCCATAGCAGGTCTTGCCGCAACTATAATCAAATCAGAATTATGAAGTCCTGATGTTTTGTAATCTAAATCTGAAAATCCTGTAGGGATTCCTGATAAAGCTCCTTTTTGGTTATATAATTTTTCAAGCTCTGCAAAAGTTCCAACTAAAACATCTTTAATCGAATTATATCCTTTTTGACTTTTCCTTTGCATTACATCAAATATTTTCTTTTCTGCCACATTCATTATATCTTCTACATCTTCTGTTTGATCATATCCAACAGCAATAATATCATTTGCAGTTTTAATAAGATTTCTAAGTAATGATTTTTCTTCTACAATTTTTATGTATTTATCAACATTTGTAGTCGTTGGCACTTTTTCTGGAAGCATTACTAGATATTCAAGTCCACCTACTTGTTCAAACTTTCCATTTGAAATAAGTTCTGACTTTACTGTGATAATATCTATAGGCTCTGATCTACTATATAAGCTCATCATAGCATCAAAAATAGCCTTGTTATCATCTCTATAAAAATCTTCTTCTCTTAGTACTTCCATTGCTGCCATAACTGCATCTTTATCTGTAAGCATACTTCCTAAAATCGCTTGTTCTGCTTCAATATCATGTGGTGGTATTTTTCCAAGTTCCATAAGTATTCCCTTTCTCTTATTAGTAGTTTTCTATATATTATCAAAAGGTAGACTTAATTGTCTACCTTTCTATTTTTATTTTATCTTATGTTTATATATTATTATCTTTATTTTATTATAGTTTTTATGCTACTACATTTAATTTCAATTTTGCAACTATTCCTTCAAATAACTTTATATCAATTACAAAACTACCTAAATTTTTAATTGTTTCATTTAAAATTATTTTCTTTTTATCAACTTCAATTACATATTCATTTTTAAGAGCTTCTGCTATTTCTTTTGCTGTAACTCCTCCAAAAATTTTACCATTTTCTCCAGCTTTTACTACCATTGTTAATGTAATTGAATTAATTTTCTTTGCAATATCTTCTGCTAACTTTCTTTCTGTTTCTCTTTTAAAAGCTTTTGAATCATTTTTAGATTTAAGCTTTGCTAAATTCTCATTATTTGCTTCAACTGCTAAATTTTTAGGAAATAAATAATTTCTTGCATATCCATCACTTGCATTAATAACTTCGTCTTTTTTGCCTACCCCTTTAATATCTGCTTTTAATATAACTTTCATATATTTATATTTCCTCCTTTTTATTTTATTCCACAGTTTCTGAGAAGTATTCATTTATTCTATTAATAAGCTCATCTTTAGCTTCTTCAATAGTTACACCTTCAAGTTGAGCTCCAGCAAGAGTAATATGTCCTCCTCCTCCTAATTTTTCTAGAATAATTTGTACATTTATATTACCAATACTTCTACCACTTATACAAATCTTATCACCTGTATTTCCTATTACGAAAGATGCTGTTATATCACTAATAGTTAAAAGCTCATCTGCAGCTTTTGCACAAATTACACTTGCATCTTTATCTACTTTATCATATATTGAAATACCGATAGATCCTTCTATTACTTCTGCATTTTTCACTATATCTGCAATTAAATTATAGCTTTCTAAGTCACTTTGGAACCATTTTTTAACTTTAATAATATCAACACCAAATTTCCTCAAATATGCTGCAACTTCAAAAGTTCTAACGCCAGTTTTGAATGTAAAGTTTTTAGTATCGACCATGATTCCACCATATAAAGCTTCTATTTCTATATCTGTTAATTTAACATCTACATCTGTATATTGAATTATCTCTGTTACAAGCTCTGCAGCAGATGATGCATATACTTCATGAAGGCTTAATGAAACATTTTCGATAAAATCTGTACTTTTTCTATGATGATCTATTACAACTATTTTAGTTGTTTTATTTAATAATTCCGGAACTTGTACAAGTGACTTTTTATGAGTATCAACTACTATTAATAATGTATTATCTTTTACTTTTAATAAAGCTTCTTTTTCATCAATTATAACATTTTTATACTCATCTGCACTTTTTAAAGTATCTACGAATTTTCCTAGAGAAGCACCAAAAATATCACTTACGACATATGCTTCTTTTCCAAGAGTTTTAGCAATTCTATATAATCCTAAACTAGATCCTAATGAATCTATATCTCCATTTTTATGTCCCATTATAACAACATTATCTGAATCTTTTATCAACTCTTCCAAAGTATGAGCTACTATTCTAGCCTTTACTTTTGTACGCTTTTCAACTTCAAGAGTTGTACCGCCATAAAACTTATATTTACCGTCTTTTCTAATAATTGCTTGATCTCCACCACGTCCTAATACAATATCAAGTCCTGCCATAGCAGATTTATATCTTTCATAATAGTTTTCACCTTCATTTGATATTGCAATACTTAATGTAATAGGCGTTCTAGAATCAATCTCTTTTACTAAGTCTAATATTTGTACTTTATTTTTCTCTATTTCTGATAAATATTTTTGTTCAAAAATGTATATAAATAAATCTCTATCAGATTTTACTATAACGCCACCTGTAGAAGAAGCCCAATCATAAATTGCTTTTTCAACTGTTGCAATTACTTGTAATTTTTCCTCTGGTAATAATCTTTGAATTATTTCCTCATAGTTATCTATCATAGCAACACCTATACAAACTTTTTCGTTTGTATATTTATCAAATAATTCATTATATTTAGTATCATCTATAAAATATAGTGATAATACATATTCTTTTCTTCTTCTTTTATCTCTTTTTCTACTTGCTGAGTATTCACAGAAGATCTTATAAACCTTATTTTCTATTGTTATTTGTTTGATTATCTCTTTTTTATCTTTATTTTCAATCTCAAGTTTTATTTCTTTTATTATACTCTCTAAATATGTATTTATATCAATATCATCATTTAGACTAGAAAACTCCTTAATAAATCTTGGACTTTTAAAAATAACATTTCCATCTGTTTCAATTACTATTAAAGGTATTGGTGATTTATTTAAATAGTTTCTTACAGCAAAATTCATCCCTATAGCAACTTCTTCTATATGAGATTCTATTTCTGACTTTTTCTTTGAATTTACCCAAAGAGTATAAAGTACAATAGCTATATAAAAAATAACAGCTGGTACTATTAAATTATTATCTGTTATACAAATTTTAATAAGTAATAGAGCAATTAAAAATAAATATAACTTTGCTCTTGAAACTAATTTGTTTATTAACTTATTATCATTATTCATAATCTTTTTCCCCTAACATGTTAATTTTACTGCATTTTTGCGTTTTTGTCAAATTAGGTCAATTATGTAAAAACGTTTTATAAAAATTAAATCTATAATATATTTATTATATTATAAAAATAAAATAATAATTAAAGAAGAGTAAATTTGCTATTAATATAATATTTGCATTTTTACTCTTCTTTATTAATTATTTAAAACTATTATTTATTTTAAATAATTTAAACTATATATTCTTTAGATATGTTTAATTATTCTTCCAGTAGCTACTATTACTATAAATGATCCTATTAAGTAGATTATATATGTCTCTATATTATCTCCTGTATCTACTGCTTTTTTCTCTTCTTTTTCTTCTTGCCCCTTTGCTTCCTCTTCTAGTTTTGATCCTTTTATTTCATCACTTTCTTCTAGTTTTACTGTTAATGTTGTCTCTTGTCCTCCATATCTTATTGTTAATTGTTGTACTCCTGCTTTAAATGTATCATATCCTTCTACTGTTACTCCTGAATCTGTCATTTCTATTTCTTCTTTACTTCCATCTGTATATGTTACCTCTAGTATTCCTCCATCTAACTCTAATTCGTCTCCTGTTTTATATGTTGTCTTGTTTGGTAACTTCTTTATTGATATGCTTCTTACATTACTTGGCTCTTCATTTCCTTCTTCATCTTCTTTTTCTTCTTCGATTTGTACTGTAAATGTTGTTATTTTATTTTCATAACTTACTGTTACTTGTTGCATTCCTATTTTTTCATTATCATATCCTGTTACTTTTACTTTACTATCTGTTAAAGATACTTCTTTTGTGCTTCCATCTGAATATGTTACTTCTATTACTCCACCTTCTAGCTCTAGTTCTTCGCCTACTTTATATTTTGTTTTATTTGGAAGACTCTTTATTGATATTTTTTCTACTTTTACTTCATCTTCGTTATCATTGCCATTGTCATCTTTTCCATCATCTACATTGTCATCATTTTCATTATCATTATCATCATCGCTACCTTTTTCTTCAACAATTACTGTAAATGTTGTAAGTTTTTTATTGTAATTTACTGTTAGTATTTGATTTCCTACTTTATTTTTATCATACCCTGTTATGATTACATTTTGATCTGTCATTGATATTTCTTCTTTAGTTTCATCTGAATAAGTTACCTCTATTACTCCACCTTCTAGGTCTAACTCTTCTCCTACTATATATGAAGTTTTGTTTGGTAAACTTTTTATTTTAATACTTTTTATCTCAATCTCATCATCTACTATTTTTTCTACAACATCAACACTAAATTCTAATGTTTTATTCTTATATGTAATTGTTACTAATTGTAATCCTTCTTTATATTTATCATAACCTGAAACACTAACATTTTCATTAGTTAAATCAATTATAGAAACATTTCCATCAGTATAAGTTACTTTAATTTTGCCTCCTGATAAATCTAAATCATCACCTAGTTCATATTTTGTTTTTGATGGAAGAGATACGAATTCAATTTTTTCAATTTCTTTTTCGTCATAATCTTCAACTATTTCAACGTTGAAACTAGTAGTTTTTCCATTATATTTTACAAGTAATCTTTGAATTCCTACTCTTGTGTTATCAAATCCAGTAACTTCAACATCTTCATCTGTCATTAAAACATTTTCTTCTGTTCCATCTTCATAAATTACTTTAATGCTACCTCCTGATAAATCTAATTGCTCTAGATTTGCTATATATTTTAATTTTGTAGGAAGCTTGTATATTTCTATTTTTTCTATTAATTCGGCTTCTGAAATTTCTTCTATTATTTCTATATCAAATGTTGTAGTTTTTCCTTCAAAAGATACAGTTAATGTTCTTATTCCAACATTTACATTACTAAATCCTAAAATAACTACTCTTGCATTAGTCATCTCAACTTCAGTTACTGTTCCATCACTATATCTAACAAGTAATATTCCTCCTGATAGATCTAGATTATCTTTTCCAACTACATATTCTAATTTATCTGGTAATTGTTTTATACTAATTCTTTCTACAGTTTTTACTTCCTCTATTTCCTTAATTACCTCAATTTTATAAGAAACAGTTTTATCTTTATATGTTATAGTAATAATTTGTTCACCTAATTTTGTTTTATCAAATCCTGAAACAGAAACTTTATTAGAAGGTAATATTATTTCCATTTGAGAATCATCTTCATATGTTACTATTAATACTCCTCCTGTTAAATCTAATGAGTCTATTCCATATAAATATTGTTTTTTAACAGGTTCTGCTTTAAAGCTAATACTTTTAACTTTTTTAGATATAGCAATAGGAAAACTTGTTTTAAGATTTTTATAAGTTAATGTTATAGTTTGTACCCCAGGAACACCCCTGTTAAATCCATCGGCAGTTATTTCATTACTTGTCATATCTATAATTTCTTTATATCCATCATTATATTCAGCTAAAATGCTTCCACCTGTTAAATCCAAAGTTTGATCTGATTCTGTATATTCTAGTTTACTTGGTAATTGATTTATTGTTATTTTTCTAATTACTCTTATAACATTAACTTCATATGTTACTTTTCTTCCTTTATAATCAACTGTTATTGTTTGCTTGCCAACTGTATTTCCATCAAATCCGCTAATTATAACATTTTCATTTTTTAAATCAATTATCTTATCTTGACTTCCATTTTTATATTTAATAGTAAGAAGTCCACCATCCAAGTTTAATGTAGTTTCTTCTTTTACGATATATTCTTTCTTATTTGGCTCTGTTAATATTATCTCTGAAATTTCGTACTCATCTACAATCTTAACTGTAAATGTAGCTTCTTTTCCCATATATTTTACTGTTAATGTTCTATCTCCTAAAACACTATTATTAAATCCTTCAACAATAATTTCAGGATCAGTTAAATCTTTTTCAACTACTTTTCCATCTAAATAAGTAACTTTTAAAACTCCACCTTCTAAATCTAAAGGATCTGTATTTTTTAAATATTCTAATTTTGATGGCATTGTTTTAATTTCTATCTTATCTACAACTTTAGAAGTATTTGTTGTAACTGTTACTGTAAATGTTAATAATTTATTATTAAACATTAATCCTATAGTCTTTTCGCCAACTGAAGTATTATCGAAATTAGTTACTCTACATTTTTCATCAGTCATTTTAACAATGTCTACATATTTATCTGTATAAGTAACTAGTAATTCTCCACCTTCTAGATTTAATTCTTCTCCTACGTAGTATGTTGTTTTTGATGGTAATTTATATATGCTAACAGAATAAATTTCTCTTATTGCAATTTCATAATTAAATGAAATTATTTTATTTTCATATTCTAATGTAACATATAATATTTTTTTCTCATTTTCATCTTTAAGTTCATAAGAAATACTGTCTACATCAGTCATTTTTACTTCTTTTTCTGTTTTGTTAGTGTAATAAACTATTATTGTTCCTCCAGTTAAATCTATTTCATCATTTTCAGAAATATAAATCGTTTTATTAGGATAAGATCCTATTTTTATTGTCTCTATTTCTACTGGAATTATCTCTACTTGAAAACTCATTTTAATATCTGGTGCTTTTGAATATGTTACTGCTATATTTAATACTCTTGTTAAAGAATTATTAAATCCTTCTACTGATACTAGATTAGATGTCATACTAATTTCTTCTTGTGTATTATTATCATAATAAACTTTAATCATTCCTCCAGTTAAGTCTAAAGTTTCATAGTTTTGTATGTATGTTAACTTATTTGGAGTTTTAGATATTTCTACATTAGTAATTTGTT
Source organism: uncultured Clostridia bacterium (assembly GCA_944386155.1). Lineage (GTDB taxonomy): Bacteria > Bacillota > Clostridia > TANB77 > CAG-508 > UMGS1994. Next base: position 13,634 of record CALWZY010000013.1, read on the forward strand.
TTTCTAAAACTTTTACTTTTATAGTCTTTGTGATAGCTGTATTAGTTACAGAAGTTCCAACAATTTCTGTTTCACCTGGCATTAATCCTCTAATCATTCCTGTAGAATCAACAATAGCTATTGCATTGTTTTTACTTTCCCATCTTATTTCTTGGCTTGCTGTATCAGGAATAATACTTGATGTTAATTGATATTTTAATCCTTCTATAATCTCTACATTTTCTGTATTAACAACTATTTCTCTTGGAATTAATGGATCTGGCACTACTTTTATATTACATGTAGCAGTTTTTCCATTATTAGATTTCGCAGTAATTATCGCTGTTCCTTCATTTATAGCTGTTACAACACCATTATTAACTGTTGCTATGTTTTCATTATTACTTGTCCATGTAACTGTTTTATCTGAAGCATTATATGGTAAGATTTGTGCTACTAAAGTAATTTGTCTTCCTTTAATAATTTCTTCGCTTGTGCTATTTAACGAAATTGATTCTACTTTTATAGTTTTTGGTGTTACTGTAACTTTACACGTTGCTGTTACTCCATTATTTGTACTTGCTTTAATATTTGTTTCTCCAACTTTTTTAGCACTAATATTTCCATTTGTATCTACTTCAGCTATATCTATGTTTTCACTACTCCATGAAATTGTTTTATCTGTTGTATTATCTGGTTTTATTGTTGCTTCTAATTTAAAAGTTTGTTCTTCTTCAAGTGATATCTCTGACTTATTTAATGTAATCGATTCTGCAAGTATTATTGGATCTTTTGTAGTAATTTTACATACTGCTTTTTTATTATTTTCTGTTACAACACTAACTTCTGCACTTCCAGCTTTTTTAGCTGTAACTTTTCCATCTTGTGATACTTCTACTATCTTTGTATCTGATGATTTCCATGTTAATCCTTTTTTAGAGTTTGCATTATCTGGTTTTATTGTTGCTATTAATGTTTCTGTCTTTCCAACTTCAAGTGTTAATTCTGTTTTATTTAGAGTTACTTTGCTTGGCTCGATAATTTCTGTATCTCCATTTACAGTAAATGCTTTTATACAGAAATCACTAGTTTGAGCCGGCATCCAAGTACTCATTCCGAAAGGAAGTACAAATTCTTTAGAGCATCTTTGAGAAATATTTGGCTTAGTTCCTCCACTTACCATTTCTATTGGTATATTTACATCACTTTTATTATCTGTTGAATTTATTTTTACTATAATTGCAAAAGTATTATCTTTAATTTCTTGTGGAGAATTCAATTTTACAGTACTATACCCTGGATAAATTCTTGTCTTATCTGAAACTACTTTTTCACCATTACTATCTGAATAAATAATAGTTACATCCATAGCTTCTGTTGCATATAAACCAACTTCTGTTAATTTCTCGTTTTTATTTGTTTTCTTATCAAATTCTACTTTTATTCTTTCTCCATTTTTTACTGAAGTATAACCTGTTTTTGGAATATAGTCATATTGATAGATATTATCATGATCAATTGTCGTTATTTCTGAAATTCCATTTACATATGTTTCAATTATAGTATCTTCATATGAAACATAAAAGAATCCGTCTCCTACATAATCAGCCATTCCCGGTTTTACAGTATTATCGCTTGTGCCATATGATTGAAGAACTATCCAGGCACCATCTTCATTTGGTTTATAATCTTCATTAAAATTCTCTTTTGAATAATTATCATCCCATCCTATTATTGTAATAGCATGTCCAGCAGATTTAGCATCTGAATTATATGCTAAAGTGTCTTCATTCATATAAGGATATAAACTAGAAGAAATCTGTGAAGATACTGCTCCATATGTCATAATATGTTCCTTTATAGAATCTCTAATTTCTTCTACTTCATCTCTTGATAATTCATTTTTTTCTCCATCTGTATATGTAATTTCATTACCATCTTTATATTTATTTATACTTGGGAAAAATACTGCTTCTTTTACTTTAGCTTGTACTTGTTTTCCTTCTATTTCACTTTTTGAAATTTTTTCCTCTACTTTATCTACAACTGCAGGCATATCCTCTTCAAGTACAGGACCTTTACCACTTACAATATATGATAAACCTTGTTCGAAGTTTCCTCCTTCTCCTGGTTCTCTATTCCATGTATCTGATTCGATTGTACCATCTGAAAATATTCCTATTGTTGAGTAATCCATATGTCTAGGGGAAAATTCTAATCCTGCTAATGCACCACAAACTTTATAACATGTTGTTTCAAGAACGCTAGTTAAAGAAAAAGCCCAGCATTCATTTGTATAACCTTGATCTTTTACTATAATTTCTACACCATCTTCATCTAGCCTATATCTTTCTGTATTTTCTACTACTGCTCTTAAAATGCTATTATATTGAGCTGTAAAATAATCTGTAGTTTCCTCTTTTGTATAATATGGTGTGTCATACATTCCTGGCATATAAGTCTTTAATCTCTCTTCTTCAGGAAGTTTTAACCACTCTTTATAACTTTCTGAATATTCTAAAGTATTTTTCGTATCTTCTTTAGCCAAAACTAGATTTGAAAATAATATTACTAAACTTATCGTTAATAATACTACCTTTGAAACAACATTTGATTTCTTCATAATTTCCCCTTTTATTTATTATAATATTTATAAATATATATTTATTTTAATTATATAAATATATTTTTCAATATATAATTATTCTTAATTATAATATGTTACAAATATTGTTTTATAGCTATTTACGGAACTTATTATTATAGCAAAAATACTCTTAATATATATTTTTTATATCTTTTTCTTTACATAAAAATAGACGATAATATATAGATTTCCTAAATCCCTATATTCATCGTCTATTAATTACAAGATTTTCTATTTTTATAAAGTTTTATTTTTAGATATGTTTAATTATTCTTCCAGTAGCTACTATTACTATAAATGATCCTATTAAGTAGATTATATATGTCTCTATATTATCTCCTGTATCTACTGCTTTTTTCTCTTCTTTTTCTTCTTGCCCCTTTGCTTCCTCTTCTAGTTTTGATCCTTTTATTTCATCACTTTCTTCTAGTTTTACTGTTAATGTTGTCTCTTGTCCTCCATATCTTATTGTTAATTGTTGTACTCCTGCTTTAAATGTATCATATCCTTCTACTGTTACTCCTGAATCTGTCATTTCTATTTCTTCTTTACTTCCATCTGTATATGTTACCTCTAGTATTCCTCCATCTAACTCTAATTCGTCTCCTGTTTTATATGTTGTCTTGTTTGGTAACTTCTTTATTGATATGCTTCTTACATTACTTGGCTCTTCATTTCCTTCTTCATCTTCTTTTTCTTCTTCGATTTGTACTGTAAATGTTGTTATTTTATTTTCATAACTTACTGTTACTTGTTGCATTCCTATTTTTTCATTATCATATCCTGTTACTTTTACTTTACTATCTGTTAAAGATACTTCTTTTGTGCTTCCATCTGAATATGTTACTTCTATTACTCCACCTTCTAGCTCTAGTTCTTCGCCTACTTTATATTTTGTTTTATTTGGAAGACTCTTTATTGATATTTTTTCTACTTTTACTTCATCTTCGTTATCATTGTCATTATCATTATCTGCATCTTTTTCTTTAACTGTCACTGAAAATGTTGTAAGTTTATTGTTATAATTTACAGTTAATGTCTGTACTCCAGTTTTGTTCTTATCATATCCTGTTATTATTACTTTACTATCTGTCATTTGAACTTCTTCTTTTGTATCATCACTATATGTTACTTCTATTATTCCACCTTCTAAGTTTAAATCTTCTCCTAACTCATATGTCGTTTTGCTTGGTAAAGTTTTAACCTTAATACTAGTTATTGTCTTATCTTGTGGTTTAGAATCATCTACCACTTGAACCATAAATGTTGTAATCTTATTATAATAATTTACTGTTATAGTTTGATTTCCTTCTTTATTTTTATCATATCCTGTTATTGTAACATTTGAATCAGACATTGAAATCTCGCCTTTTGTATTATCACTATATGTTACTTCTATTATTCCACCATCTAGTTTTAGATCTTCTCCTAAATTGTATTTTGTTTTACTTGGTAAAGTTTTAACTTTTATACTTGTTACAGTTTTTGTTGTTTCTTTATCTTTTATTTCAATAGAAAATTTATATTCAAATCCATTTCCGTTATAATTTATATTTGCAAATATATCTGCTTTTCCTGATTTTTTAAATCTAACTTTAAAATTAATTTTTCCTTCTTCAGAATTTGTTCTATCTACTTGTGTTATCTCTGCTATACTTGTATCTGATACTGTAATTTCAACATTTTCTTTTTCTGTATCTGGAATATTAATTAACTGAACAGAAAATAATTTTTCATTTCCAACAATATAAGCAACATCATCTTCTGGATTTATATCTAACGCTATTTCATCTTCATTTATAACTTTTATTTCTAGATCTTGTTTCTTTCCATTTTCTGTTGTAGCTGTAATTGTAGCTTCTCCTACTGATTTAGCAGTAATCTTTCCTGTTTTATTTACTTCTACAACATTACTATTAGATGATTTCCATGTAATATTTGTTTTACTGTTTGCATTTTCAGGTAAAATAGTGGCAATTAACTGTTCTTGTGAATTTATGTTCATTGTTATCTTACCTTTTTTATTTAATGTAACACTTTCAGGCTCAATAGTTTGTTTTTGTTCATTCGTTGTAAAAGCTTTTATACAAAAATCTACATTACGATAAAAAACAAACTTTCCTTCCAAAAATATACAAGTTTTATTTGAAATATCAGCATTTGAGATTATAGAATTTGTATTAACATCACCACTTTTATAATCATTGAATTCAGCTGGAATTATTATTTCTTCACTTCCATCTATGCTTTCATACTTAACATATATATAATATTCTTCTGTAAGCTCTATAGGAGTAGTTAACTCTATTGTATTAAATCCAGAATGTAATCTTTGTCTGTCTGCTATTGTTTTCGTAGTATTTCCACTAGAATACATTACAGAAACATACTGTTCTTCATATATAAATAATCCTACTTCATTTAAGTATTCTTTTTTTGATGGTTTATCAAAAACTGCTGCTACTATAGTTCCATTGTCTCCTGGTGTTCCACCAGTAAATCCTAAGTCATCATATTGATATATATTGTCATAATCTACTTCTGAAACTTCACTTATTCCACCTATAGATGTTTCTATAATAGCATCATCATATGACACATAAAAGTATCCGTCATATCCTTTTCCATATGCTGCTGTTACTCCTTCATAAACTCCATTGTTTTCTGTTCCATATGAATTTAAAACTATCCATGCACCATCATGAGCTGGTCTATTTGATTCTAAAAAATTTTCTTTTGAAAAATTATCATCCCATCCTACTATAGTAATAGCATGTCCTAATGGATCATCTGTTGAATAATATGCATATGTCTCAGGGTTATAATTTCCTGCCATTGTTCCAGGAATTCCAGCAAATACTGCACCTTTTGTAAGTATATGTTCTTTAATATCACTTCTTATTTCTTCAACTTCTGATGTACTTAAACTATTAATTCCATCATTATAAGTTATTGTACCATTAGAATATTCTTTATTTATAGATGGAAACCATTCTATATCTTTTACTCTTAATTGTACTTCTTTTCCTTCGATTTCTGAACTATTAATCTTTTCTTCTTTTCTATCTACTACAGCTGGCATATCTTCTTCTAAAACAGGTCCTGATCCACTAGCTAAATATCCTGATCCTATATAGAAGTTTCCACCTAAGCCTAAATCTCTTACAAAATTATTATCTACTGTTTTGTCTGTAAATGTTGAAATAGTTGAATAATCTATATGTCTTGGAGAAAATATTTCTGAAGCTTGTCCTGTTAATTTAGATACTGTTGTCTCTAAAATACTTGTTATAGAAAAAGCCCAGCATTCACCAGTATATCCTTGATCTTTTACAGTAATATCAATATCATCTCTTAAGCAATAATAATCTAAATTATCACTTAAAGCCCTTACTAGATTATTATATTGGTTAGTCCAATAATTTTTTTCAGTTGTTTCTTCTTCCTTTTTATAAGGAATATTAAACATTGGTGGCATCATCGTATTTTTTCTTTCTTCTTCTGGTAATTCAAGCCACTCTTTGTAACTTTCTGAATATACTTTGTCAGTAACCTCTAGCGTTTCTGCTGCATATACTTTTCCAATTGAAATACATATTAGAAAAGTCATTAAGCTAACTATAATTATTTTAGTAAATCTTCTTCTCATTTTTCTCCACACTTCTCCATTAAAATATATTTATATATTCTAATATATACATTTTTTATCTTTTTTTCAATATGTTTTATATACATTTATGAATAAAAAAATATGAAAAAGTTTATGAGAAAACAAATAGTTTTAAATTCTTTTACGGCTATAGTCTTTATAATGTTTTTTCATGATTCTTTCCTTATTATTTCTTTTTGTTTACATTTAAATTATTTTACTAGATTAAAAAATAATTACATAAAAAAAGAGTTTAACTTGTAAATTAAACATTTTACAAAATTAAACTCTTTAATAATTTTTAAGATATCTAAAGATTACTCATTTCTAATCATTTCAGCTAATTCTTCTTCCTCTTTTTCTTCTTCAGATTTTATTCTAGTATTTATTTCAACATCTTTTAATCTTCTCATTCCAGTACCTGCAGGAATTAGTTTACCAATGATAACATTTTCTTTTAATCCCATTAGTGAGTCTACTTTTCCTTTTATTGCAGCTTCTGTTAAGATCTTTGTTGTCTCTTGGAATGATGCTGCAGATAAGAAACTATCTGTTGCAAGAGAAGCTTTAGTAATACCAAGTAATACTCTCTTACCAGTAGCTGGTCTCTTTCCTTCTGCTATAGCTTTTTCATTAACTTCTTCAAATTCGTACATATCTACTAAAGAAGCTGTAAATAATCCAGTATCTCCTGAATCCTCTACTCTTACTTTCTTAAGCATTTGTCTTGCTATAACTTCAATATGTTTATCATTTATATCAACACCTTGGTTTCTATAAACTTTTTGAACTTCTGAAATAATGTAGTTATATACACCTTCTGGTCCTTTAATTGTTAGTAAATCATTTGGATTTATACTTCCTTCTGTAATTTGATCAGCAGCTTTAATTTCATCTCCATCTTTTACACGAAGTTTTGAACCAAAGCTAATTACATAAGTCTTAGAATCATCTTTTCCTGTAACTGTAACTTCTTTTCTCTTCTTATCATTATTGATACTTACTTTACCATCAATTTCAGAAATTACAGCTAAACCTTTAGGATTTCTAGCTTCAAATAATTCTTCAACTCTAGGAAGACCTTGTGTAATATCTCCACCAGCTACACCACCTGTATGGAATGTTCTCATAGTAAGCTGTGTACCAGGCTCACCAATTGATTGAGCAGCGATAATACCTACTGTTTCTCCTATGTTTACTTTTTCTCTTGTAGCAAGTCCCATACCATAACATTTACTACATACCCCATGTTTTGCTCTACATCCTAAGATAGAACGTACTCTAACTTTAGTTATTCCATGGTCTACTATATTTTTAGCTATTTTATCTGTAATCATTGTATTGCTATCTACTAGAAGTTCTTTTCCATCTGGTGAATATAAATCTTCTATTACAAATCTACCTACTAATCTCTCTTCTAATTTCTCTAATACTTGATTTCCATCTTTAATTTCTTCTACATCAATTCCATCATGTGTTCCACAATCATCAATTCTTATAATAACATCTTGTGAAACATCAACTAATCTTCTTGTTAAATATCCAGAGTCAGCTGTTCTTAAAGCAGTATCTGTTAAACCTTTTCTAGCACCGTGTGAAGAAATAAAGTACTCTAAAGCATCTAGACCTTCACGGAAACAAGATTTAACTGGAATTTCAACGGCTTTACCTGATGTGTTAGCCATAAGTCCACGCATACCTGCTATTTGTCTTAATTGGTTCATATTACCTCTGGCTCCAGATTGTGCCATCATGTATATTGGGTTTAATTCATCAAAGTTTGCTTTCATAGCTTCAGTAACATCTGAAGTAGCTTTTTCCCATACTTTAATTACTGCATCATATCTTTCAGATTCAGTTATTAAACCACGTTTAAATTGTTTTAATATGTTTTCAACATCTTCTTCTGCTTTTTCTAGGATATCTTTTTTAGCTTCTGGTACTGCAACATCTGCAACAGATACTGTAATAGCACCTTTTGTAGAATATTTATAACCAGTTGCTTTTATATAATCTAGAACTTCTGCAGTTTCAGATAACCCATGTGCATTTATACATTTTGCAACTATTTGTCCTAAATTCTTTTTAATTACAGGGAAATCAATTTCTAAATCAAATTCTTTTTCAGGATCTGTTCTATCAACAAAACCTAAATCTTGTGGAATTCCCTCATTGTATATTAATCTACCTACAGTTGCATTAATAGTTTTTTGTTTAATTTCACCATTTTCTAATTCTTTAGTCATTCTTACTCTAACTTTAGCATGTAATCCTACATCTCCATTTTGATAAGCCATTAAAGCTTCATCCTTGCTAGAGAAGTACATTCCTTCACCTTTTTCACCATCTATTTGCATTGTTAAGTAATAAGCACCTAAGATCATATCTTGTGTTGGTACTGTAACTGGTTTACCATCTTGTGGTTTTAAAAGGTTATTTACAGAAAGCATTAAATATCTAGCTTCTGCTTGTGCTTCTGGTGAAAGTGGTACGTGAACAGCCATCTGGTCACCATCGAAGTCAGCATTAAATGCTGTACAAACTAATGGATGAAGTTTGATTGCTCTACCTTCAACAAGTATTGGTTGGAATGCTTGAATACCTAATCTATGTAGTGTAGGAGCACGGTTTAACATTACTGGATGATCTTTTATAACATCTTCTAATATATCCCATACTTCTGGTCTTAATCTTTCAACCATTCTTTTAGCATTTTTAATATTATGTGCTAATCCTCTTCCAACTAATTCTTTCATAACAAATGGTTTGAATAATTCAACTGCCATTTCTTTTGGAAGTCCACATTGGTAAATTTTAAGTTCTGGACCTACAACGATAACTGAACGTCCAGAGTAGTCAACTCTCTTACCTAGTAAGTTTTGACGGAATCTACCTTGTTTTCCTTTTAATAAATCTGATAGAGATTTTAATGGTCTATTTCCAGCACCTGTTACTGGTCTTCCACGTCTACCATTATCTATTAGGGCATCTACAGATTCTTGTAACATTCTCTTTTCATTTCTTACAATTATTTCTGGAGCTCCTAATTCTAATAATCTTTTTAATCTGTTATTTCTGTTTATAACTCTTCTGTATAAATCATTTAAATCTGATGTTGCGAATCTACCACCATCTAATTGTACCATTGGTCTTAAATCTGGTGGAATAACTGGGATAACGCTCATAATCATCCATTCTGGTTTGTTTCCAGATAATCTAAATGATTCAACAGTATCCAATCTTTTTATTAATTTAGCCTTCTTTTGCTCACTAGCTTTTTCAAGTTCTTTCTTTAATTTCTTAGATAATTTTTCAAGATCTATTTCTGCTAGTAATTTTCTTAAAGCTTCAGCTCCCATTTCAGCTTTAAAAGAACCTCTTCCATATTTCTCTTCAGCTTCATGGAATTCTTTTTCTGTTAATACTTGATTTTTTAATAATCCTGATGTACCTTTATCAATTACAATGTAAGATGCAAAGTATATTACTTTTTCTAGACTTCTTGGTGATATATCTAAAAGTAAAGCTATTCTACTTGGAATTCCTTTGAAATACCAAATATGAGCTATTGGGGCAGCAAGTTCAATGTGACCCATTCTTTCTCTTCTTACTTTAGCTTTAGTTACTTCAACACCACATCTGTCACAAACTATACCTTTATATCTTACTCTCTTATATTTTCCACAGTGACATTCCCAGTCTTTTGTTGGACCAAATATTTTCTCACAAAATAGTCCATCTTTTTCTGGTTTTAATGTTCTATAGTTTATAGTCTCAGGTTTTTTTACTTCACCTTTTGACCATTCTCTAATTTTTTCATCTGAAGCTAAACCTATTTTTAGCTTATTAAATACTTCCAATTCTTCCATTATTATTGGTAGCCTCCTAAATTTAAATTTTGGCATCCAATTATTTAAATAAATTATACACTGCTGCACATATTCTAATGTAATCTATTTAAATTTTTAGATAATATTAAGTTGTATTTGTTTGTTTCTAAGGTAGCTATAAAGCTACCCGAAACTACATATTGTCATCTCTATTTAAATCTGGGTTCATATCTGGATCTATATCTAGATCTTCTAATATATTATCAGAAGCTAAATCATCATCTTCTAATAATTCATTAAATAAATCATCAGATTCGATATCATCAAGATCCATTTCATCTTCTTCTGAAACTTCTTGCATTCCTTCATTTTGTTCTGCAAGCATTTCTTCTTCCATCATTTGTCTTCCTTGATCTTCTGTAAGTTCTATTCCTTCATCAACGCTTTCTTTTAATTCTAATTCTTCGTCTTTATCAGAATATAGTTTTACATCAAGTCCTAATGATTGAAGTTCTTTTATTAAAACTTTAAAGCTTTCTGGAATTCCTGGTTCAGGAATATTTTCACCTTTAACTATAGCTTCATAAGTTTTTACTCTTCCGTTAACATCATCAGATTTTACAGTTAAGATTTCTTGTAATGTGTAAGCTGCACCATAAGCTTCAAGTGCCCAAACTTCCATCTCACCAAATCTTTGTCCACCAAATTGTGCTTTACCACCAAGTGGTTGTTGTGTAACCATTCCATATGGTCCAGTAGAACGAGCGTGGATTTTATCATCTACTAAGTGGTGTAATTTAAGCATATACATAACACCAACTGTAATTGGTTTATCAAATGGTTCACCAGTTCTACCATCATATAGTATTGTCTTACCATTTGTCTCAAGCCCAGCCATTTTTAAGCATTCCTCAATATCTTCTTCTGAAGCACCATCAAATACTGGTGTAGCAACTTTCCAATTTAATAATCTAGCTGCTGCTCCTAGGTGTACTTCAAGAACTTGACCTAAGTTCATACGAGAAGGAACACCAAGTGGGTTAAGTACAACATCTACTGGAGTACCATCTGGCATAAATGGCATATCTTCTGTTGGAAGTATTCTTGAAATAACACCTTTGTTACCATGACGTCCAGCCATTTTATCTCCAACTGATATTTTTCTCTTTTGAGCTAT
>CALWZY010000014.1 GCA_944386155.1 uncultured Clostridia bacterium
TTTTCTTTATCATCATTATTATTTTTTAAATATAAATATCCAACTAATCCTGCTATAGCTAGTATAGCAATAATTATAATTACAATAACTATTTTCTTTTTCATTTTTAACCCCTTATTTACTAATTAATTCTTTTGTATCTCTTGCTATCATAAGCTCCTCATTTGTTGGAACTATATACACTTTAACTTTTGAATTTTTTGTAGATATTAGTCTTTCTTCACTTCTTACATTATTTGCTTCATCATCTATTTCAACACCTAAGAATTTTAGATGTTCACATATTCCTTTACGAATTTTTATTTGATTCTCACCAATTCCTGCTGTAAATGTTATTACATCTACACCATCCATTGCCATAGCGAACTTTGAAATAAATCCAGCAACATTATAATTATAGTTTTCAATCGCCAAACATGCTCTTTCATTTCCATTTGATTTTTCTGCTTCAACATCTCTAAAATCTGGTGAAACTCCTGATATGCCAAGCACACCTGATTTTTTATTTAATACTTTTTCCACTTCATCTGCTGTCATGTTTTCATTTTTCATTAAAAATGTAACTATTGATGGATCTAAATCTCCACATCTTGTACACATTGGAATTCCTCCAAGTGGAGTAAGTCCCATAGTAGTATCATAAGACTCACCATATTTTATTGCACAAAGACTAGCACCTTGACCTAAGTGACAGTTTATTATTCTAAGATTTTTAATATCTTCTCCCATCATCTCAGCTACTCTTCTTGAAACATACATATGTGATGTTCCATGAAATCCATATTTTCTAACTCCATATTTTTCATAATATTCATATGGAAGTGGATAAATATATTGTTCTTTTTTCATTGTTTGATGAAAAGCTGTATCAAATACTGCAACCATTTTTACACCTGGAATTTCTTTTTGACAAGCTTCTATTCCAAGTAACCCTGCTGGATTATGAAGTGGAGCAAGTGGTATACATTCTTTGATAGCTTTAATAACTTCATCATCTATTAATACTGATTTATTAAATTTTTCTCCACCATGAACAATTCTGTGTCCTACTGCTGAAATCTCATCTAAAGAATCAATTACTTTATACTCTGGATTTGTTAATTGTTTTAAAGCAAAATCAATTGCATCTTTATGACTATCTACTGGATTTTCCAAAACATATTTTTCTCCATTAACTTTATGAGTTAAGAAAGAATTTCCTTCTCCTATTCTTTCATATGTTCCTTTGGCTAAAACTTTTTCATTATCCATATCAATTAATTGATACTTAAATGATGAACTTCCACAATTTAAAACTAATATTTTCATCTTTATTCTCCTTTTTTTCAAACAAAAGACGCTTTTTATTTGCGTCTTTTGTTTTTTATTTTGTATATAGTTTAACTAAATTATTTATTTTCAATTAATTCTTTTGTTTCTCTTGCTATCATTAGCTCTTCTTCTGTTGGTACAACATAAACTAAAACTTTTGAATTTTCTGAACTAATTTTTCTTTCTTCTGCTTTTACTTTATTTGCTTCTTTATCAAGTTCTACTCCTAAAAATTTTAGTTTATCACATAATATTTCTCTTGTCTCATTTCCTCTTTCACCAGTACCTGCTGTAAATGTGATTACATCTACACCATTCATTGCAACAACACATCTTGCAATATAACATGCAACTAAATAATGATATACATCAAGTGCAAGTCCTGCTTGTTTTCCTCCGCTCCATGCAACCGGTTCAATATCTCTTGCATCTGGTGATATTTCAGATACACCATAAAGTCCTGATTGTTTATTTAAAATATTATTCATTTCTGCAGGTGTTAAATTTTCTTTTTCCATTAAGAAAGTAACAACTGATGGATCTAAGTCTCCTGATCTAGATCCCATTGGAATTCCTCCAAGTGGAGTAAGTCCCATACTAGTTTCTACTGACTTACCATTTTGGATTGCACAAATACTTGCACCTTGTCCTAAATGGCAGTTTATAATTTTTAAATCTTCTACTGGTTTTCCAATTAATTCAGCAACTCTTCTTGAAACATATAAATGTGATGTTCCATGAAAACCATATTTTCTAACTCCATATTCTTTATAATATTTATAAGGAATTGGATAAATATATCTTTCTTCTGGAAGTGTTTGGTGAAATGCTGTATCAAATACTGCAACCATTGGAGTACCAGGCATATCTTTTTTACAAGCTTCTATACCAAGTATTCCTGCTGGGTTATGAAGTGGTGCAAGTGGTATACATGCTCTAATTTCTTCTATAACATTATCATCAATTAATACTGGTTTATTGAATTTTTCTCCACCATGAACAATTCTATGACCTACTGCATCTATTTCTTTTAGATCTTTAATTACACCATATTCTTTGCTTTCTAATTGTTCCATAACAATATTTAAAGCATCACTATGGTCTTTTGCATATTCTTCTATTTTAATCTTTTGTCCATTTACTTTATGTGTTAAAAATGATTCTTTACTTCCTATTCTTTCGTAATAACCTTTTGCTAAAACTTTTTCATCTTCCATGTCTATTAATTGATATTTTAAAGATGAACTACCACTGTTTAATACTAATATCTTCATAACTTCCTCCTTTTTGGTTATTTCTAGTATTTATATTTTTTATAAATTTATACAAGACAAAATTTGAATTATCCTTGAGCTTGAACAGAAGTAATTGCAACTACACCTACTATATCATCACTTGAACATCCTCTTGATAAATCATTTACAGGCTTTGCTATACCTTGGCATAAAGGTCCATAAGCTTCTGCTTTCCCAAGCCTTTGTACTAGTTTATATCCTATATTTCCTGAATTTAAATCTGGAAATACTAATGTATTACAGTATCCGGCAACTTCACTACCTTTAGCTTTGCTTCTTCCTACTTCTGGAACTATTGCTGCATCTAATTGTAGCTCTCCATCAGCTTTTAATTCTGGAGCTTTTTCTTTTAATAGCTTTGTAGCTTCAATAACCTTTTCTGTAAGTTCAGATTTAGCACTTCCATAAGTTGAATATGAAAGCATACCTATTTTAGGTTCTTTTCCAACTAATTGTTTGAAACTTTTAGCTGATGATATCGCAATTTCAGATAATTTATCACTATCAGGATTTTCGTTTAAGCCACTATCTGCAAATATAAATACACCATTTTCTCCATATTCACAATCTGGAACTACCATTAAGAAAAATGCTGAAACAAGTTTTGTGCCTGGAGCTGTTTTTAATATTTGAAGTGCAGGTCTTAAAGTGTCTGCTGTAGAATGAGCAGCACCTGAAACTAGACCATCTGCATCTTCGCATTTAACCATCATCATTCCAAAATATACTGGATCTTTCATTTTATTTCTAGCTTCTTCTTCTGTCATTCCTTTTGCTTTTCTAAGTTCATAAAATGTTTCAATATATTTTTCTTTGTTTTCAGATTTTTCAGGATCTACAATTTTTGCTTTTGAAATATCTAAATTATTTTCTTTAGCTTTTTTTATTACTTCGTCTTCGTTTCCTACTAAAATAACTTTAGCAAAACTTTCTTTTCCTATTTTATCAGCAGCTTCTAATACTCTAACATCTGTTGCTTCTGGTAAAACTATTGTTTTAATATCTTTTTTTGCTTTTTCTTTTAATGTTTCTATAAAAGACATATTATCCTCCTTTTTTAGTTAAAATATCATTTAGATTATATAAAAATTATTTATTAAAGTCAACCAAAAAGCTTATCTATTCTATACTACCCATATGCACTTTGGATAAGTAATATTTTTTATAAACTTTTATACAAAAACATATTTTATCCTATAGTTTTACATATATTTAAATCATTAAATTTTTTATAAATGTAAAATTAAATTATACAATGGGTAATACAAATGGAAAAATTAAATTATCAAATTTTTGTTTATTTTTTATCCTTTTCATCTTATAATATTATAATAACTTTATATTAATTATTTTAGGAGCATTTATGGAAATAAAATATATTATAAAAAAAGATGATATATCTATAAAACAAATCTTAAAAGAAAAATACGAAATGTCAGAAAAACTTATAATTAAATTAAAGCAAAATAAAAGAATTTTTTTAAACAATAATAGTGTTTATATCACTCATAAAATAAAAGAAAATGACTTGTTATACATAAATTTAGATTTTGAAGAAACTTCTGATAATATTTTTCCAAATAAAGATATTAAATTAAATATAGTTTATGAAGATGATTATATTCTAATCTTAAATAAAGATGCGGGAATATCTGTACATCCTTCTTCTTCTCACTATTTAGATTCATTATCTAATGGTGTAAAATATTATTTTAAAAAAAATAATATAAAAAGAAAAATTAGACCAGTAAATCGACTTGATAAAAATACTTCTGGATTAGTAATCTTTTCAAAATCAGATTATATTCAAGAATGTCTAATAAAACAAATGAAAAATAATACTTTTAAAAAATATTATATTGGTATTCTAGAAGGAATATTAGATAAAAAGGAAGGAGATATCATAGCTCCAATTTCTAGAAAAGAAGGTAGTATTATTGAAAGGCAAGTTTCAGATGATGGAAAATCTGCTATTACTCATTTTAAAGTTTTAAGAGAAACTAATTTATATTCCGAAGTAGAATTTTTGCTTGAAACAGGAAGGACTCATCAAATAAGAGTTCATTCTATGTATATTGGTCATCCAATTGTTGGTGATGAACTTTATGGCTCAAAAAATTCTTATAATTTAAACAGACATTTACTACATGCATATAAAATAGTTTTTCTTCATCCAATTACAAAAGAGATTTTAACAATTATTTCAGATATTCCAGAAACATTTAATGAGATACTTCAAAGATGAAGTATCTCATTATTAATATTTTCCTATTCATTTTTTAACATTTCTGTTCCATTTATGTGATATTGATTTTCTCCACTTCCATAATTTTCAATAGAAAAAGTAAATTTCTCTAACATACCTAAAACAGTGTTTCGATTTAATCCTGTAATATTGTTTTTTATGATATATTTGTCTCTATCGTTTACGAAAAAATACATTTTTTCTTCTTGTGGAATATAAATACATTCTCCTGATCCGATTTTTAATAGTTGTTTCTCTGTATATATAGGAATTTTTTCGTCTTCTGAAGCAAAACGAGAATTAAATTCCTGTGTTGCACTTTGTTTTTCATAAATAGCTTTAACTTTTGCATTAGCTTCAAGTTGAGTTTCATATTTTCTACTATTTATTATATATATACTCATTATAAATACTGAGAAAAAAAGCATAGTTATAATTACATATATAGTTATTGAACCTCTTTCGCTATTTAATATATTTTTTCTTTTACTTTTTAGATTAATTTTATTTTTTCTACTCATAATTTCTTAGTACTTTCTCCTTTGTTTAAATACTCTTTTTATTATTTTATACTATTAAAACTTATAAAATCAATACTATTTTTTATCATTTGTTCTAAATTATTCTATAATATAATGTATTTTGATTTATTTTAAAAATAAAAAACATCTAAAACAGGTTTTACCTATTTTAGATGATATAAAAGTAAGTCTATAAGCCGGGTTCTGTCTTGAATAGTCATTTATCTAGAATATATATTACTATATATTTCAAGCCACCTACTGCCATAAGATGACGAGCAGTCTTAGCCTTATTGGACTTATGTGGTGTTGCTCCAGGTGGGGTTTACACGAACAAGAGATATCACTATCTCTCCGGTGAGCTCTTACCTCACCTTTTCACCCTTACCAATTTCTTGGCGGTTATTTTCTGTTGCACTTTCCTTAAGGTTTCCCTCACTAGACGTTATCTAGCACCATTTGCTCTATGGAGCCCGGACTTTCCTCTCATGGAACCTTTCGGTTATCATCAGCGACTATTCGGCTTACTCTTTATATATTTTAAATTCTTTTTCGTTTTTTGTCAAATTTCACGTATTTAAAAAGCTTTGTATTCTATATTTTCCATAAAATCAAAAAGTTCTTTTACTCTTTTTAAAGTAATTATTTCATGTCTAGTATGAGGACATTTCTCTTTAACTGTTATCATTTCTTTTTTGTAGCAATTTTTCTTTAATTTGTAAATTAAATATCTAATATCCATATAATCAAAATAAATTTGATATCCATCATCTAAATCTTTCCAAAACTTTTCGAATGAGTAATCTTCCATATATTTCTCCTACTAACTAATCATGTTTTCAAAATCTTGTTCACTTATAACATTAACTCCTAAGCTATTTGCCTTATCTAGTTTACTTCCTGCATCTTCTCCTGCAAGTAAATAAGTAGTCTTTTTTGAAACAGATCCTGAAGTCTTACCTCCAAATTTTTCGATTATTTCGCTAGCTTCATTTCTAGAATATTTTTCTAAAGATCCTGTAAGAACAAAAGTCATTCCAGAAAATCTATCATCCCCAGATTCTTCTTCTAAATAATTCATATTAACACCAGCATTTTTTAATCTATTGATTAAGTCTACAGTTTGTCCTTGTTCAAAAAATTCTTTAATTGCTTTTGCAGTGATTTCTCCTGTATCATCAACTGTCACAAGTTCTTCATAACTTGCATTCATTAAATTATCCATTGTCTTATAATTCTTTGCAAGTACTTTTGCTCCTTTAGTGCCAACATGTCTTATTCCTAATGCATTAATTAATCTATATAAATCATTATTTTTACTTTCATTTATAGCGTCAATTAAATTTTGTGCAAACTTTTTACCATTCTTTTTCATACTTGCAAAATCATCTTGTGTTAAATCATATATGTCTGCTATATTACTAATTAAATTTCTATTTAAAAGTTCTTCTATAATTGAATATCCTAGCCCTTTTATATTCATAGCTTCTCTTGAAGCAAAATGAAGGATACTTCTAAATATTTTAGCAGGACATTCTATTCCTATACATCTTATAGCAGACTCTCCTTCTTCTCTTATACAATCTGCTCCACATACAGGACATTTATCAGGCATATGAAACTCTCTTTGAGTACCATCTCTTTTTGATTTAATAACTTCAACAACTTCAGGAATAACATCTCCTGCTTTTTGTATTACAACAGTATCTCCTATCATCAAATCTTTTTCTTTTATAAAATCTTCATTATGAAGTGTTGTTTGAGAAATAGTAGACCCTGCTACTTTAACAGGTTCTAGTATTGCAACAGGAGTAATAGCACCTGTTCTTCCAACTTGACACACGATATCTTTTAATATTGTTTCTTTTTTCTCTGGTGGATATTTATATGCAATAGCCCATTTTGGTGTTTTATATGTTGTACCTAATATTTCTCTTAATTCTAAATCATCCACTTTGATAACAGCCCCATCTATTCCAAATGTTAGATTTTCTCTATCATCACCTATTTTATTTATTGCACTAATAGCTTCATCTAAATTATTACATACTATTTTTACTGGATTTACATTAAATCCAATTTTCTCTAAATATAATAAAGATTCTATATGTGAAGTAAATTTAATAGTATCTGATTTTTGTACATTAAAAATATAAATATCAAGAGGTCTTTTAGCAGTTTCTTTTGAATCTAATTGTCTTAATGATCCAGCAGCAGCATTTCGAGCATTTGCAAAAAGAGGTTCTCCTAAGATTTCTCTTTCCTCATTCATTTTATCGAATCCTGCTTTTGAAATAAAAACTTCTCCACGGACTGTAATATCTATATTCTCTTTTAGCTTTTTGGGAATATGAGGTATTGTTTTTAAATTTTCTGTGATATCTTCTCCAACTAACCCATTTCCTCTTGTAGCTCCTCTTACAAATTCTCCATTTTTATATTCTAGACTTACAGAAAGTCCATCTATTTTTGTCTCAACAACATATTTTAACTTAATATTATTCTCATCTGCTACTTTTCTAGTACGTTCATCAAAAGCTTTCAAATCTTCAAAATTAAAGATATCTAGTAAACTTTGAAGTGGAACTTCGTGTTCTACTTTTTCAAAACCTTCTTTTACATGTCCACCTACTTTTTGAGTTAATGAATCTTCTGAAATAAATTCAGGGTATTCTTTTTCAAGATTTCTTAATTCAAGCATTAACATATCATACTCAAAATCACTTATTTCTGGATTGTCTTCATCATAATATCTTTTAGCATGATAAGCTGTTTCTTTTCTTAAATATTCTATTCTTTCTTTAGCTTCTTTTTTGTTCATCTTCTCTTTAGCTCCTTAAAATATATTAATCTTTAAATAAATCTTTCCCATTTTTTAGATAATCATATCCTGAAAAGATTGTAGCAATAACAGATATTAGAAGTAGTACTGATGAACATATATTAAGCACTAGTTCATATCCTGTAAGTGAATTAAATGCAAATTCAAAAAATCTATTAGTATCTATAAATACTAATATTAGGGCAAGCATTTGTGTAACTGTTTTTAATTTTCCCCATATAGATGCAGCTATAACTTTTCCGCCTTTTTCAACAGCAACTAACCTATAACCTGAAACTAAAAATTCTCTAGCAAGTACTATTATTGGTATCCAAGCTGGAATCTTTCCTGCTTCTACTAATATTACCATTGCTGCTAGAACTAATATTTTGTCTGCTAAAGGATCTAGAAACTTACCAAATGTAGTAACTTGATTTCTAGATCTAGCTATGTATCCATCTAATTTATCTGTTATAGACGCAATAATAAATATTGCATCCATTACGATCATAGATACTGTTATTCCAAATACACTTATATCTGTCCATAAAAAAGATGCTATTACTATAAGTGGTACTAGAATCATTCTAAATATTGTAAGCTTATTTGCTAAATTCATTTTCATAATATAACCTACTTTCTTATTTTTTATTATTTAATTCCACAATTTCTACTATATCTGAGATATAATCTCCTATCACTGGAATATTAAGTCTAACTATATAATTTAAAAATATTAATACTATAGCAGTAATAATATAAAATCCAATACTAATTCCTACTCCTTTAAAAATGCCTGAGAAAAAATTTCTTGTAAATAATTTTCTTTTATTTTCTGTGATTTCTATAATATCGTATAATCTTGATTTTTCAACTACCTCATTTAATTTTTCTACACTTTTATTTAATAAATTAATATTTTTATTTAAGCTATTTTTTTTAAACATACTACACCTCAAAAACTATTTAATAAATTTACTTAATAAATAGTCTTTGAGGTTTCATATAAAATATTCTAAAATTTTAATTAAATAGACTTATACTATTTTCCTCATCATTTTCCGCTTCTTTTCTATTCTCTTCCGCTTTTAAGTCTTCTAATTGATTAATTAATTTTTGCAGATTTTCTATATCACTACCTATAAGTTCCCAATCTTTTGCATCTATTGATTCTTCTAAGTTGTTATTTGCTTTTATTATTGCTTCTATTAATTGTTCAGAATTTTCTGTATCTATGAATTCAAATATTAAAGCTGAATCTGAAACTAAGTTTACTAAAGCTTCTTCTAAAGAATCTCCTATCGCAACTTGTGAACCAGTTGCAACAATTACTTTTTTAAGCATTGGTACATTATTATCTTCATTTAGCATTACTTGATATACTGGTTCTACATATAATATTGAATTATTTATTGGAACAATATAAGTTTTTCTAATTAATCTTGTACCACTCTTTTGAAGAGTATTTAATGTATTTGAGATTGTCTCATCTTGATTTATCTGTACATTTAATTGTTCTATTCCAGGAAGAGTTGTCTCTGGACTAAAATTATATAATTTTAATTTATTTTCTCCATTATAAGTACCAACTAAATAAGATGTTAAACTTTGTTTTCCTACTTTTGAATAAGGAACAATTAATCCTATTTGTACATCTGTCTTTTCATCATTATTTATAATTGTATAATATGGCTCTATTTCTTTTTCTTCTGCTTGATTATTGTTTAAATCAGCATTTTTGTCTGTCACTACTGACCAATAATCATCTCCTCTATATAAAATTTCAACACTAACATCATGATATAATTCAAGCATTTGTGATTGAACTTTATATAATAATTTTGGATATACTATATTTTTTTGTATATCTTCTGGTATTTGTTTATCTAAGTCTTGGAATAGCTCAGGATAAGTTTGCCAGTACATCATAACTATTGGATCTGACTTATCTGTTATATAAAATTCTGTTGTACCATCATAAGCATCAATTATTACTTTTACAGAATTTCTTATATAATTTATTTCTTTTTGCATTCCATCAACAGTAATTGTTGTTTTTTGTGAATATGGGTAATTGTTAGATACTGTATATGCATCAAGTACCCATACTAGTCTACCATCATCTTTTACAACCATATATGGTTCTTCATCATATATTAGATATGGCATTAATTTTTTTGCTCTTTCTCTTATATTTCTATTTGTTAATATTCTACTTTCTGATGTAACATCGCTAGAAATTGCAAGCTTTATATCTCCTTCATTTATTGCAATTACTAAACTATCTAAAATATTACAATCAAGTCCACCTTTTCCATTATAAGTATTTTCTTCATATGATGTTGCAGATTTTGGATAATCAAATTCTCTATTATTAGATGCATTAACAACTACAGTATCATTAGTTGTTAATCCATAATATATTCTAGGTTCTGTTATATTTATTTTATTTTCATTCATATCATATGAAGATTGAATATATTCAGCATTTCCTAGCTCATCTACTTTATTTACACTACTTGCAATTACTCCATATCCATGAGTATATTGATAAGTTTTATTCTGATATGTTCTACTTCCTTCTGTTACAATTTCTCTTGGAGTAATGTATGCAGGTTGCTTTTGTCCATTTATATTGTAGATACCAAGTTTTGTTGTATTATAAGTATAAAAACCTGTGTTATCTAAATATTCGTTAAGCGAAGCTAGTGTTTCATCTTCATATATTATTGGAATTTGAGTTAATAATTTTGAATTTTCCTCTAAATCTTTTCCTGTTAATGAGATATCTGGATTAACTTCTACTTGTTCTATATTTATTCCATAAGCAGCTTTTGTATAATCCATATTATATCCTATATATTCTTTTTGTTTATCGAGTTCATTTCTTTCTGCATATAAATATTCATATCCAGACATTACTGCAAATAGTAACACTAAGTATCCTGGAACAATTAATAAAGAATATACAACTTTCTTTACTTTAAATTTTCTTAAGTATTTTATAATTCTAATCAATGATAAAATAATTACAATTCCTAAAATTCTATAACCCCAAATCTTTATCTTTACATCTGTAATTCCAGCTCCTACTAAAGTCACATTTTCATAATTATCTAATTTTAACATATCTTGTGTTACTACTTCTTGTGAAGTAAGTACTGTAAGTCCAGCTACTAATATAGCTATAATTACAACATTAAAAATTATTTGTTTTATAAAAGAATTTTTTCTTAATACTTCTGCATCTACACCATCTAAATAAATATTTAATACCATTATATAATATACTGCCGTATAAATAGTTAAAATTGCAAGCATAACAATTCCAAGTATTAGTAATTGTTTTATAAAAGGTAATTTAAACATAAAAAATGATATATCTAGTCCAAATATCGGATCTTCAATTCCAAATTGAGTAGCTTTAGTAAAATTTAAAAAACTTTCTGTTAAAAATATTGGAACTATTAAACTTACTATTAAGCTAGCTATTAAAGAAATTGATTTATTAGGAAGTTTTGGCATTTCTTTATTATCTTGTTCAAAAAACTTACTTATTCCTTTTCTCATGTATTTATTTGAAAAATATACTATTAAATAAGTAACAACAAAACTTACTGCCATTATTATATACTTAGTTACTGTATTAGTTCTAAAAATATTTACATATTGCTCTCCTATTTCTTTAATTTCTAAATAATCTCCTCTGGCAAGTATTATAGATACAAGAACATAAAGTGCTAAACATATAATAACTATCATTTTTCTTGTTATTTTAAATTTCTTTTCTTTTTCCATTTTTATATTCCTTTCTTAGGATTTTATTTAATACTTTATTCTTCATATTTTATGTTTTATATTTTTTTGTTTTTATCTATTTTAAATTATTGCCTTTAAGAAATCATCTGAATTAAATACTTCCATATCATCTATTTGTTCACCAACACCAATAAACTTTACAGGAATTTGATTTTCCGAAATAATACCTACTACAACTCCTCCTTTTGCTGTTCCATCTAATTTTGTTAATACAAGTCCTGTAATATGTGTAACTTCTTTGAATGCTTTTACTTGTGATATTGCATTTTGTCCAGTTGTACCATCTATTACAAGTAACACTTCTTTTGATGAATCTGGAAGTTCTTTATCTATTACTTTTTGTATTTTAGCAAGTTCGTCCATTAAATTCTTTTTATTATGAAGTCTCCCTGCTGTATCACATATTAATACATCTGCATTTTCTTCTTTTACTCTTTTTATAGCATCATATACAACAGAAGCTGGATCACTTCCTTCATCTCTTTTTACAAGTTCGCAAGATGCTCTGTTTGCCCAAATCTCAATTTGTTCAGTAGCTGCTGCTCTAAATGTATCTGCTGCTGCAATTACTACTTTGTTTCCATCTTTTTTTAATCTATTTGCAATCTTTCCTATTGAAGTAGTTTTACCAACTCCATTTACTCCAACTACTAATATAACAGCTGGCTTTTTATCTAGATTTAATTTTACATCTGCAATATCTATCATTTTTTTCATTTCATCTCTTAAAGCTGCTTTTAAATCCTCGTCTGTTTCTATCTTTTCTCTTTTTGCTCTTATTCTTAAATTATCTATAATCTTAGTAGATGTCTCTATTCCGACATCTGACATTATTAACGCTTCTTCTAATTCTTCTAATAATTCTTCATCAACTTTTCTAAATGTACTAAATACATTATTAATTTTCTCATTTATAGATGCTTTGGTTTTTCCAAGTCCACTTTTCAATTTATCAAAAAATCCCATTATGACCTCCAATATTTATGTGAATTTTTATAAAAATATTGTATTTATATAGTATTTTCTATCTTTATTATATACAAATTACAATTAAAAATTTATGATGTGATAAGTATATCATATTTTTAATGTTTTGTGTATATAATCTGTTTTTTTAAAATAAAAAAATAACTCAATATATTTGAGCTATTTTTTAAATTAATTTATTTTAGCTTTCCACACTTTTTACACCTATCAGTTATTAAAGAACATATTGAGCATATTTCTGGAGTTGAAGAAGTAGCACCTTCTCCTATTTTTTCTCCACAAATATTACATCTCCATGTAGTTATATCCAAAGTTCCAAAAAACATAATTTCATGATTTTGTGGACATTTCTCATCTCCATAAATTTGAAAACCAATTTTAATTCTCGAAATAATATTAATACTAGCTATTGTAGAAATTACTATAAGCAAAATAATAGTTAAACAAATTATTAATATTCTTTTGTTTTTTCTTTTATTTTTATCAATATTTTCATTATTAATTTTTTCTTCCATATAATCCTCTTTTACTATATTAATACAAAATTTAATTCGTGCTAAATCACTTATTCATTAAAACTTTATTCTCTTTTAAAATAATTATATCTGAATTACTATTAAATTTCAATAATTATATGAACACCATCAATATTAAAAATAGTTGCCAATTATTTTTTCAATAATTTCTTTATCTTCTATTTTGTTAATTCCAAAGCATTTTTTTCCTAAATCTTTAATTGAAGCTCCTAAATGATACATTTCTTCATTGTCTAATATAATAAATCTATCATGAAATTTATTTGTTTTAGCAATTTTTAGAATAGGATATTCTTTATTAAATTTTTGAACATCTATATTTTGAATATTACTTTTATTAGATGTTAAAATAACTACTTCCACGTTTTTCTTCTTTTTTGCTAGCATCTTTAGTATACTATCATCAATATAATTATCTATTATCAAAATCTTTTTATTTGCCTTTTTTATAATATCTATAATTAAACTATATGCGTCATATATTTGTCCTTCAAAAAATATTCTTTGTTTAATATTTTCTTCAGATTGTAATTGATTAAAAACTTCATCAAATTTTTTATCATGTTCAATAAATTTTTTATTCATTTTATTTTCAATGTCAATTACTTTTTCGAATAAATTTTTATTTGTACTTATAAACTTTCTCATTTCTATAAAAGTATCCATAATTTTAATACTAACTTGTACAGCAATTTCGCTTTTCAATATTCCAGATAACATAGCTATTCCTTGTTCTGTAAAAACATAAGGTAAATATTTTTTGCTCCTATATTTATTCTCTTCTAATTTTGAGGTGGTCACAATTTGTGACCACATAATTTCTAATTCTTTTTCTGTTAGCTGAAAGCAAAATCTTTCCGGAAATCTATCTATATTTCTTTTAACTGCTTGATTTATTTTTTTAGTTTCATAGTGATATAGCATTGCTACATCACTATCTAGCATTACTTGTTTTCCTCTTATGGTATATATTAAATTTTTAATTTCTTTATTAGATACTTCACTTTGAATTGGTAATTTGTTTTTTTCCACATATTCACATCCTTTATACTTTTAAAATATTTTAGAACATTTGTTTGTATATGTCAAGCATTCTTTCATAAAAATAACACTCTTTTATAAAGAGTGTCGTTTTTGGAGCCATTAGGCGGAATCGAACCGCCGACCTACAGGTTACGAATCTGTTGCTCTACCAACTGAGCTATAATGGCAAATATGATAATATACTATTATTTTAGTACAACTAATTTATTTTTTCAATATTTTTATATAAAAAGGCCCCTGACAGGCACTCGATTTCTCAAGTACCCATCAGAGGCTTTCTTCCTTTTTTGCTAGATGATAATCACAAGAGTGATAATCGTCACAAGCACTGCCAGGAAGGTGGCAAGACCGGAACTAATACCGGCTCTTATGAAAGCACCCCTGCTTGCCCTGTATACTCTAGGTAACAGGTTAGCAATGCTTCTAATAAGCCAGCCAATCCCGTCGATGATTCTGCTCCCTAAGAATTCGATGCCCCGGAAGATCCCGGATACAACAGTCGAACCTATGGTGTTAGAGCTCTTGCTGTTTGATGCGATGTTCAGTACCGTCGTGATTCCAGCCAGCATAATGACGATGATCATGATGTACCCCATCGCCTCAATCGTATATGCTCCCACAACCGGAAGTACCTCGTTTACCAACACGTAGAATGCCAGAATAAGCATACCTTGTCCTCCTTCGGCTTAAAGCCAATCTCTTATCTATGTAAACACCAAGAAGGTGTTATAAGGGAGTAGTTTTATATAAAATAGGCAAAGCCTATGATATACATATTATAGCACAGTTATGTAAACCTTTCAATTATACTTTACTTATTAAAGTTCTAAAAAACTCTTTTAATCTTTTAAACTTATCTATATAATTATATATATTAGAAAGGATATAGAACTTATGAAAAAGATTTTTAAACTACTTTTTAAAATATTAATAATCTTTATTTTAATTAGCTGTGCATTAGTTCGGTATTTTTACGCTTTCAGGATATTCTCTATATAAGAAAACTATTAAAGAAAATACTATAAAAGATACTTTCTCTGAAATAAGAGAAAACGAATCTTATGTATCTTTAGAGCAACTACCTGAAGACTTTTTAGACGCTGTAATTTCTATTGAAGATAATAGGTTTTACAATCATTCTGCTATAGATTTAAAATCTATTTTTAGAGCTGTTTTAGTAAATATTAAAGATCAAGATTTTTCCGAAGGTGGAAGCACAATCACTCAACAAGTTGCAAAAAATGTTTTTTATAATCAGAAAAAAGAACTTACTAGAAAAGTAGCAGAAGCTTTTACTGCTTTTGATATAGAAGAACAATATTCTAAAAGAGATGTTTTAGAAATATACGTAAATATTAATTATTATGGTAGTGGATATTATGGAATTTATGATGCTTGCAAAGGGTATTTAGATAAAGTCCCTGAGGATATGACACTTGCAGAATGTGCACTTTTAGCTGGAATTCCTAATGCACCTAGTGTATATTCTCCTAAAGAAAATAAAGATCTGTCTATAAAAAGACAAAAAATAGTCTTAAATTCTATGCTTGAAAATAACTACATAACTCAAAAAGAATATGATGATGCTTTAGAAGAAATTAATGAAGAAAACAAAAGTGCAAAATATGATGCCATCAAAGATTCTGATAAAAACAATAAAGATAAAAATAAGTAAAATAAAAAATCTCAACTATTATGAAAATTTAATAATTGAGATTTTTGTTTTTTAAACTTAAGTTTTTAATTTTTATTCTTTCGTACTTATTTTATAATCATTTTTCCAAGTCCGATACCCGCTTCTTTCATTTTCCTTATTGTATCTTCATAAACATCTTCTTTATTTTTAGATTTGCTTCCCATATCAAGAACTATCATATGTCCGCCATTTGTATAAAAATGATATTTAGATTCTATATTTATTTTATCATCTATTGATATATTATAATTTTCTTTAATATCAAATCCTTTAGTATAATATTCTTCGTCAGTAACTCCTTTTATTTTCCCAAATGTTGATTTATCTAGTGTCATAAACTTCTTCAAAATATGTTTATTTCTTGTACTAGAAACATTGAAATTCAATTTGTATTTGTTAGAATATTCATCAGCTTTTTCTCTAATATGTTTTACTATTTTAATTCCTAGCTCTTGTGATTTATTACTTTCTCCATGATGTTTTCCTGTAAGAGCTACTAAACACTCAGCAAGTCCCATTATTCCAATAGACATAGTTCCATGTTTATTTACTCTTCTTAATCTATCATATGGTTTTAATTTTTCACTATCTATCCAATTTCCCTGTCCAATTAAAAATGGAAAATTATATACTCTCTTGTCTTCTTGCATCTGAAATCTATCTAAAAGCTCTTCCTTTATTAATTCAAGCTTATTATCTAGTTCTTTAAAAAATCCATCTAAATCTAGCTCTTTCTCATTTACTATTCCATGTTTTATTCCGATTCTCGGAAGATTTATAGTAGTTGTTGATAAATTTCCTCTAGAAATAGAAGTTTGTTTTGATTCATCTACAATATTCTCATAAACTCTTATAGATGATCCCATATAAGCAACTTCTGTATTATAATCATTTTCATCATAATTTTTTATATTAAATTCTGAATCTATAAAAGAAAATAAGATATTTTGTTTATCAGCTTCAACTCTGCAAGCTAATTTAAATAAATCATAATTTGGATCTTCTTTTTTATAATTTATTCCGTCTTTTACTTTAAATATAGTCTTTGGGAAAAGCGGTGTTTCATTATTTCCTATTCCTTTATCTAAAGCAAGAAGATAGTTTTTAATAATCATTCTTCCTTCTTTAGATGTATCTGTTCCAAGATTTACTGTAGAAAGAGGAACTTCTGCTCCTGCTTTTGATCTTAATGTATTTAAATTATGGATTAATGCTTCCATAGCTTGATATGTTAATTTGTCTGTTTTTTCTAAAGCTTTTTTATAAGCTATTCTAAATAATCTTTTTAATTGTTCTGATTCTCTACAATAAGTATCAAAAATAGATATATCAAATTCAATTTGCGATAATTTATCTATTTCTCTTTCCATACCATTTACAGCTGCAAATATTCCAAAATCCGTGTAGTCTAATAAATCATATACAATTTGTTTAAATTCTTTTTTAAATGATTTTACAATTCCTGGTGCAAAATAATAATCTAAAAGTGGTATTGATTGTTCTCCACTTTGATCGTTTTGGTTTGTTTGAATTGCAATAGAAGCTAAAATAGAATAAGTCATTATATTATTTGGCTCTCTTAAATAGCCTATTCCTGTCGAAAATCCATCTTTAAATAATTTATTTAAATCTATGTGTAAACAATTCGTTGTACCCATTGGTAAATATTCTAAATCATGAATATATATGCTTCCGCCTTCATGAGCATCCGCAATTTTTCTTTTTAATAAATAAGATTTTGAATATTCTTTTGCTACTGTCTGTCCGTATTTAAGCATTGCATTCATAGAATTTATAGCTTTTTGTGGAATCTCTGTTTCATTTTGTGGCTCTATACTTAAAGCTTCGATTGCTTTTAAAAAAGCATATTGTTTTTTCTCGTCAAAAAATAATTTTCTTGATTGATTTCTTCTTTCTCTATAACTTGAAAAAGCTTCATATACATCTTCATATCCGTCTTCTTTTAAAGCTTCTTCTATATAATCTTGTATTTCACTAATCTTTATTTTATCCTTATCACTTTCTAATATTTTTTTAATAACACTATTATATATTTTATAAATATCTTTTTCTGTATATTTATCTGAACCTAGATTTTCTTTTTGTACACTATCAAACCCCTTTTTAATAGCAACAACGACTTTTGCTGTGTCAAATTCATCTTTTTTTCCATCTCTTTTTATAACTATTAATTTAGACAATATATTTTCAGTATCTGACATATAATTATCCTCCTAAAATTACTTACATAAATCTAAAAATAGAAAACAAAATAATCAATCCAAATACAAATATGCTTAATATAATTAAACTTGTTGAAAAATAATCTTTTTCTTTTTTTAATTCTTTTTCTTTTACTATATTATCGTCTTTTGCATAATCTACATTTTTATTGTCTACCATAAACTTCTCCAAATTAAACTATATAAATCTTAGATAAATTCTATATGCTTATATTTTATATGTCAATAATAAAAATAGAATTATCCTTTATTATTTGATAATTCTATTTGTTATATTTTTATTTATTTTTTATTATTCTTTATGCCTGTTTATGTTTCTTAAGATATAACTTTTTTAGTTTTCATTTTTCATTTCTTCAAATCTTTTTATTTTTGCTGTTGTTGTTTTTATCATTGGTTTATCTGTAACTACAATATTTTTAACGTGTTTATATTGTGGCATTGTTTTATTAATTTCTTTTATATCTTTCCATATAATTTCTTTTATCTCTTCTTCTGTTTTTCCTGGATACTTTTCATCCATATATTCTTTATTATAAACAATCTTTGCAGATAATAATAAATCATCATCTTTTTCTTTTCCATAAACCATATTTTCAGCAACATAACTTAAATTACTTATTACTTGTTCAATTTCTTCTGGATATATATTTTTACCATTTTTAAGTACTATAACATTTTTCTTTCTTCCAGTTATAAATAAAAATCCATCTTTATCAAAGTATCCTAAATCACCTGTATAAAACCATCCATCTTTTAATACTTTATCTGTTTCTTCTTTGTTTTCATAATAGCCAAGCATTACATTTGGTCCTTTTGCAACTATCTCTCCTATGCCATCTTCATTTTTATTTTCAATCTTTGCTTCCACATTTATAAGAGGAAGACCAACTGAACCATATTTTATATTGTTTTCATTTTCAGCAAATAATACTGGCGATGTTTCTGTTAGTCCATAACCTTGTACTGTTAAAAATCCGAAATCATTAAAAGCTTCTGCAACTTTTCTATCTATTCCTGAAGCACCGCTTATTATAAATCTTAAACTTCCTCCTAAATTATCTATTATTTGTTTAAATACTTTTCTTCTAATATCTATTCCAAATTTTAATAAAAATCTAGTAAGTTTTATACCAAATTTTACTTTTTTAGTTTGACCTTGCTTTTCTACTTGTGTCATTATTTTTTTATACATTGCTTCTATTATTAAAGGAACACAAATAAACATTGTTACTTTATATTCTTTTAGATTTTCTTGAATATGTCTTATTCCATCACAAAATACATTTGTCGCACCATGGTGCAATAAATATAAAAGTCCTGTTGATCCAAAAGTATGATGAAATGGTAAAAATGCCATATTTACATCTGTAGGATAAATCTTTTCAAAACTATCTAGTCCATAAATGTTAGAAACAATGTTTTTGTGAGATAACATTACACCTTTTGATGCAGATGTTGTTCCTGATGTAAATACTAATATACTTAATTTTTCATTATCTATTTCTGCTTTTAAAAATCTTTTATCTCCATTTTCTAAAAGTGTTTTTCCTTTATTCAATAGAGTTTTTATTGTAAGAACACTTTCATCTTCTATATCATCCATACAAATAAATTTTTTTAAATTTGTTGTATTTTTATTTTTAATTTCTTTAATTGTATCTAAATAGTCTTTTTCAAATACAATCGTTTCACATCCGCTCATTATTAAAGAGTTTTCTATCTCTCCTGCTGGAAGCCCTTTATCTAGTGGAACTGATATTCCTGTTCCATTAATTACAGCAAAATGTGCAACCATCCATTCATATCTGTTTTTTCCTATTATAGCAACTTTAGTATCTTTTAATCCTAAATCTATAAGTGCAGTTCCTAAAAAATTAATTTCATCCATAAATCTTTTATATGTTATTTTCTCATAATCTACATTTTTTCCGTCTTTATGTTTTATTATAAATGCTGAATTATCTGGATAATTTTTTACCGAATCTTGTAATATCTCTCTTATATCTCTATATTCCTTTGCCTTATTAAAAGTACCTTTCATAATTATTACCTCTCGTTTTTATATTTCAAAACTTTTCATCTAGTTTTCATTACTAGATTAGCATATAATATTAATCATGTCAAATAATTGACTACATACCGACCATGTGGTAATATAAATATGTTAGGAGTGTTTAAATATGAGTAAAAACGCAGAAAAAGATATAAAAAAATATGAAAAAAATAATAATTTAAATGAAAAAATTATAGAATTTCAAAGTGACATTTATGCAGAAAAAATACAAACATTACATATTCCAAGATGGGAAGAACTTCCTAGTATAGATTTATATTTAGATCAAGTAGTAACTTTAATTGATAAGTTTTTATTACCTTACCTTGGAAATGAGGATGATTCTATTTTAATTACTAAAACAATGATTAATAACTATGTAAAACAAGGTATTATAAAACCACCTGAAAAGAAAAAATATAACAGAGAACATATTGCATGTCTTTTTGTAATTTGTTCTTTAAAAACTGTTTATAGTATAAGTAATATTTCTGATTTAATTGATGTTGGTATTAATAAATTTAAAATAGACAGTTCTTATAATAAATTCTGTACTTTATTTGAATACGCATTAAAATCTATATTTAAAAACAAACGTATAGAATTTCCAAGCACTAATATAAAAGAACAAATATTACTTCAAAATGTTATACAATCTGTAGCTTATAAAATTTATGTTGAAAAAACTTTCTTTAACAAATAATTTATATTATAAAAATAAAAATTAAAATAAATAAACAAATAGCAAAAAGAATGATAAATATGTACTAATTATAAAAATACATTAAATCATTCTTTTTATTTTTCACCCATTTAATAATTTTACACTAGCAATTAAAATTAATAAAATTCCAGATATTATACTCCATAAATTTTGTGGAATATTTGAAATATTTTTAACATTTTTTCCAAAAAACATTCCCAAATTTAAAAATATTACATGTGCTACCATTACTAATATTGGAAAAAACATTGTTTTTATACCAATTAAACTTGCACTAATTCCAGCAGCCATTGCATCCATAGATATAGCCATAGCAAGCATAATTGCATCTTTAAAAGTTATCTCATCTAAATTATATATTTTATTTTCTTCGTACTTAATATTTTTTCTTCTTTTTACCTCTTTATGTTTTATTATTTCTTTTATTACAATTTGACTTCCAAGCATTAATAATAAGAAACTACCAAGTAATGTTAATATAAAATCATTAAAAAACATAGATAAAACATTTCCAATTAAAAATCCTATTAAGCACATACTAAATACAATAAAACCAATAAGCATATTTAGTATCAAAGAAATTTTTGATTTTCTCATCCCATAAGATAGTCCTATTCCAAGGGCGTCTATACTTACAGAAATAGCAAGTAAAGTAAAATCCATTTTAAAAGCACCTCTATACATAATATGTATAAAAGTGCTTTATTGATAAAATAAAATTATATCTTATTTGTTATAAAATTCTTCAATCCATCAAGCCATTCAAAACCTTCATTTTCTATATTTTCTATTTCTTTAATTGAAAAATATTTTAAACATTCTACCTCTTCTTCTTGAATCTTACACTTGTCTATATCTACATTATTTCTAATACAATAAACAGTATAATGGCCTTTTCCAGCAGTAGTTCTACTTATTTCTGTAAAATCTTCTTTATTAAATTTTATTCCTATTTCTTCATAAGTCTCTCTTATTCCCGCTTCTAAAGCAGTTTCTCCTAAGTCTATTTTTCCTCCACATATTCCCCATTTCCCTGGGTTAGACTTTTTAAATCTACTTCTTTTTTGTAGCATTACCTCATTATTATCGTTTAATATCACTATTCCAACTACAGGCATATAATATCCTTCTAAAATATTTTCTTTATTATTTAGTTCTTCTTTTGATAATATTTTTCCTGTTCCATTTCCATTTTTATCAACAAGTTCAAATTTTTCCATAATATTTACCTTACCTTTTATAAGTTTTATTTTTACATATAATATACCATTCTTTATCTCTAAATGAATACTCCTATATTTCGCACTTATTGCTACTTTTCACTTTAAAACATCATCATATTTAATAATTTTTATTATCTTCTCTTTAAATTATACAACATAATATCTAAATTTTCATGTATGTTTATAGTAATATTCATTTTAAGCACCTATTATTTTCTATTTTATATTATTATTTGTTTTTACTTTGTTATCTCCAAATTTAACATACTATCTAATTACCAAATTAGCATACTATTTATTTTATTAAAGTTGATAAAGCAAATATATAATTATACAAGAAATAAATAATAAAATCACTGTGTATAAAGATGAGAATATGATATAAATAAAATTTGCATAACTTAGTTTATTTAAACTTTTTTATTAATTATATACTCAATATATTTGCTTATTAAAAAAAATTTCTAAATTACTTCTAATTATTATCATTCTCTCCCATTTGGCTTTCTTCTGTAATATACATGTTTAACTCTTCTTCAGTAGGTAATTTTTCTAAAACTTCTTTTGGTAATGTTTTTGCAATTCTGTATGATGAAACACCTATTGGAACATTTGTACTCTTTAATGACCATTCTACCGATAATTTATCTTTTCCTTTACATAGTAATAATCCTATAGTTTGATTATCATATTCCTTTTTTATAATTTCATCAACAGCAGTTACATAAAAACTAAGTTGTCCTGTATATTCAGGTTTAAATTCTGTATTTTTTAATTCAACTACAATATAGCATCTTAATTCCAAATGATAAAATAATAAATCAATATAATAATCTTGACTTTTTGTTGAAATTTTATATTGACTACCTACAAAACTAAAGCCTTTTCCTAATTCCAATAAGACATTCTTTATTTTCTCTAACATAGCATTTTCAATATCTTTTTCTATGTAATCATCTTTTATTCCTTCTAATTCAAAAATATATGGGTCTTTCATTACATCTCTTGCAAGTTCACTTTGTGTTATTGATAATTTTTCATTAAAATTTGTTAATTTTTCTGCTAATACTTGTCGTTCATAAATTCCAGAATCAATTTGATGTTCCAAAACTGTATGTGACCACCCGTTTTCTAAACATTTGTTGGCATACCATTTTCTTATTTCAAAATCTTTTATTTTTTCTAATAAAAGCATATTATGAGACCAAGGTAATTTTGCCAATGCTGTTGGCAAATTTGATAAATTTTTATATTCTTCGTAAAATTTTTTCATTCTCGATAAGTTTCTCTCTGAAAAACCATCTGTATTTGGAAATTCTAACCTAAGGGAAGTTGAAAAAATCTTAATAAAATGATTTCCGTATCTAGCATTTTCACTGATAATCTTTCCCAATCTAAAATATAACATTATAAGTTCACTATTTGCATGTTGCATTACATCATATCGTGTTGCTAAGATATCTTTCTTAGCTTTTAATATTAAATCTTTAAAATCTTTTTCTAACAGACAATATCACTCTCTTTCTTTTTTCATTCTTATATTTATTTTTTTCATACCTTATTAATTTTCAAAAAATAATCCTGGAATTCGTCCGGGATACTACCATTTTTTTAAATCTTCACTTGATTTAAATTCTAATTTTCTAAGTAGTATGAAATATTATATCTTGTTTATTTTTATGTTTCAACTTAAATCATATGACATTATTCGACTATTTTGTCTTAACAAAATCCGTACAAAAACCAGCCTTGTTTTTTCATTTTATGATAATTTATAATTAATATTAAGGAAAGTCTCGCAAAAGCGGGGCTTTTTATTTTTTCAGAAAGGAGGTAGCTTCTATGTTTCATATAAATATAAACATAGATTTAAAAGATTCAAAAAAAATATTTTTTATACTAATTAAGTTTTTTAAAAAAATATTTATTAAAATTTTAAAAATTATAAGGAAGAATTTG
Source organism: uncultured Clostridia bacterium (assembly GCA_944386155.1). GTDB lineage: Bacteria > Bacillota > Clostridia > TANB77 > CAG-508 > UMGS1994. Next base: position 24,481 of record CALWZY010000014.1, read on the forward strand.
ATCAGATTTAAAAATTATTCGAAAACTGATGAGTTTAAAAAAGACTTTATATTTTCATTAAACTTAATTAGATCTACTGTTGAACTTTCTATGTTTTTTCTGCTTTTAGAATTTTATATATAAAAATTATCTAGGATAATATTTATCCTAGATATTTAAACAATTATAACAAATAAATTAAAATTTCTACTACATTTATTGCATTAAATTTCACAAACAAAAACCTCGTAGCTCTTATAAATTAAGGGTTACGAGATTTCATTTTTTGGCTCCTCTTGTTGGACTCGAACCAACGACCTATCGGTTAACAGCCGAGCGCTCTACCAACTGAGCTAAAGAG
>CALWZY010000015.1 GCA_944386155.1 uncultured Clostridia bacterium
ATTACTACTATACTTTGTATATTAATTTTAAAACAGCAAGTTAGTGTAATTCAAATAATTGCTATTATCGCAATTATTATTTGTATGGTGTTACTTTCAATTAATAAAGATGAAGTATTAAGAATAGAGTCGGGAAATAAAGAAGAAGATGAGAAAAATGCTAAAAGAGCATATCTATTATATTTGAAAGGTATATTTTTTGCTCTTGGATATTGGTTTTTAGATGGTATAGGATCATTTATGGATGATTACACTTTAGAAGCTAATTTATCTGCAGAACAAGTTATAATTGCATTTTCATTTATTTATTGTTTTGTAGGAATTATTACAGCTATAGTACTAAAAATTAAAGAAAGAGATTATAAGTTTGTAGAAGTTAATTCAAAAAAGAATATGTTAAAGTGGTTAGGAACACTTATTGAAACAGCAGGTCAATATACATATATTTATGCATTTGCATTTGGAGATGCAGTTTTAGCTTCACCTTATATTGCAGCTTATAGTGTTGTAACAGTTATTTTATCTAGAATATTCTTAAAAGAAAAATTAAAGAAAAAACAATATGCATTAATTTCTTTAATTTTAATTGCAATGATTACATTATCTTTTTAATAATCTAGAATAATTATAGTATAGATATCATAGAAGAGCTTTATAACCTTGTTATATGGCTCTTTTTGTGGTATAATTAATATTGTATCAATACACTTTTTTAGCTAGTAAAAAGAGAGGAGAAACATTATGAAACTTACTAAATTTTCTGTTTCAGCAGAAGAACACAAGAAAAGGCAGGAGGCGCACCGGAGAATAGGTGCAAAGCTTAAAGCTTCATATCAAACAATGACGAAGGAGGATTGGGAGGACATTGAAGGCATACGTTTATTTTCAAAATATCCTCACAACTTGATTCTCCAGTCTGACCCAATTTTTGAGACTATTCCATTTGGGCCTGTTGGTACAGTTATGTCTTCTGGGTGTGTAGCATTTGTCTCTGCTTACATCATCGAGCACTATATCGATAGAAGACTCGAGATGAGAAGATGGATAAATACAGTAGTCGAAAAGGGCTATAGGTCTTGGAGATTTGAGAAGTTCCCGAAGGTTTCCTTTACAAGTAAGGAAGTAGACTTAGATGTTGTCAAGAAAAAATTAGGAACAATCGAACCTAAAATACTTGAGTGCGAAAGCACGGAAGAACTTTTCTATGTGACAGGAAAGCCTGAAGGTATCGGTGGATCGATGTTTCTGATTGACAACGTAATCGTGCAGCTTTCAAAAGACAAGGTTAAAGGAGACATGACGAGCATTATCGAAAAAACAAGAATCTCGTCGGTCAAAGACATAATAAACAACCTGCACAATGGATATATGGTTCCGATGAGAGTAAACAACTCCATCTACCATGAAGACTCTTCAAGAACAGGCGGACATTACGTTATCCTTGTTGGAATTCATAATGGGGAGGCGTATGTGCTTGATTCGCTGATTGGATTTAAAAGACTTCCACTTAGGAGGCTGATTGAAGCTGCTCTTGCTGATGATGGCTTGATTGCTTGCTGGGATCTTTCTTGTATTTAAGCTAGCAAAGAAGGAGGGAAAAAAGGTGCACTTTGACTCTGGTCAGGGTGCACCCCTTCTTTTTATAATCACTAAACTAGAACCGCAAAACATTGAAACATAAACAAAAATGTGGTATAATTATAAATGTAGCAATATAATATTTAAGCTAGAAGAAAGAGAGGAAAAACATTATGATTAGCTTAAGAGGATTCATTGTAACGCCAGAGGAGCATCGTGCTCGGCAGGAAGCTCATTTAAGAGCTGGAGAAAAATTCAGAGAGTCAATTAAAGATTTGGGACCTGTAGATGTGGATGACATCAATCACATGAGAAGTTTGGCTGAAAGATGTCAGGAGGAGTATTTCCCACTTGCGAGCAATCCGGTGGTTAAGGATATTCCATTCGGTCCTGTTGGAACACTCGAAACGTCTGGTTGTGTTGTTTTCGTTACAGCACAGCTTATGAAGATGTACGATTTTGCTGACGGCGATGTGGATATAAATGAATGGACAAAAGAGGTAGTTGAAAAAGGCTACCGCTCGTGGAGATTTTCAAAATACCCGAAAGTTTCATTCGTTGATCCAGCGGTCGACATCGGTAAAGTTAAGACGAGATTCGCAGGAATTGCTCCAGTAGAGGACTGCAAGACATGTGAAGAGCTTGTTTCGGTGCTGGGAAAAATCGAAGGCATCGGAGGCTCAATGTTTCTCATTGACAACGTGATTTTCGCACTTGCCTTTAGTAAAAGTACATACAAGAGAGTCAATATGGAGGCAATGCTCGATGCTACCAGAATCTCTGATGTCCAGGAACTTTTTAAAAATCTGGATAAAGGCTTATGTGTACCTATCCGTGTGAATAATGCGGTGTACCATGATGATCCGAACCGCAAAGGTGGACACTATATTATCCTTGTAGGTCTTTCTGAGGGAGACTTTATCGTTTACGACTCGAGCATCGGGTTTACAAAAGTGAACATCTGGCGTGTGCTTGAGGCTGCAACTGCTGATGAAAATCTTATCGCAGTATGGAATATCTGGTGGATCTGATCTAATTTAATCTAGCGAAAGGAGTCAACATTTAAGTGCGCTTTAGCAATGGCTGAGGCGCACTTCTCTTTTTATTTTATAATTATTACGAGGATTAGTTATAAAATAATTGTTGATTAGTAATATAATACTTGAATTAATAAAGAAAAAATAAAGAGAATATGAAAATAAATTATATAAAACTCTTGCAAAATAAATAAAATGCTGGTATAATAAACGAGTTAAAAATAGTCACATAGGTTTAGTTTAGATTGTGCTTGTAAAATCTATTAATTGCAAGTGACCCTAAATGCTAAAATTCAAGGCCTATGGAAGAAAAACAAGGAGGAATTTAAAATGGCAGTAGTTGCAATGAAACAATTACTAGAAGCTGGTGTTCATTTCGGACATCAAACAAGAAGATGGGATCCTAAAATGGCTGAATACATATTCCAAGCTAGAAATGGTATCCACATTATTGATTTACAAAAGACTTCAAAAAAATTAGATGAAGCTTACAAATTTGTTAAGGAACAAGCAGAAGAAGGAAAGAGCATTTTATTTGTTGGTACAAAGAAACAAGCTCAAGAGTGCATTAAAGAAGCAGCACTTAAATGTAATATGTACTATGTAGACCAAAGATGGTTAGGTGGAATGCTTACAAACTTTAAAACAATTCAAACAAGAATTCAAAGATTAAAAGATTTAGAAGCTATGGCTGAAGACGGAACTTTTGATGTATTACCTAAAAAAGAAGTTATTGGTCTTAAAGCTGAAATGGAAAAACTAGAGAAAAACCTTGGTGGAATTAAAGATATGAATGAACTTCCAGGAGTTATTTTTGTAGTAGATCCTAAAAAAGAAAGAATAGCTGTATTAGAAGCTAAAAAATTAAACATTCCAGTTGTTGGATTAGTAGATACAAACTGTAGTCCAGAAGATGTTGATTATCCAATACCAGGTAATGATGATGCTATAAGAGCTGTAAAACTTATTGCTGATGTAATAGCTAATGCTGTTATAGAAGGAAGACAAGGAGAAGCTCAAGATGTTGAATCAGTAGAAGAAGAAATGGTTTCAGAAGCTGAAGAAAACAAAACTCCAGATATGGAAGAAGTAGTTGAATCTACTGAAGAATAATAAAATTTAATATATAGGGGGAATTATTAATGATTACTGCAGATTTAGTTAAACAATTAAGAGAAAAAACAGGTGCAGGAATGATGGATTGCAAAAAAGTTTTAACAGAAACTAATGGAGATATGGAAAAAGCATCTGAATTATTAAGAGAAAGAGGAATAGCAAAAGCTGCTAAAAAATCTTCTAGAATTGCAGCTGAAGGATTAGTTCAAGCTTATGTTTCAGATGATAAAAAAGTAGGAGCAGTAATAGAAGTTAATGCAGAGACTGACTTCGTAGCTAAAAACGAAGAATTTAGAACTTTTGTTGATGATTTAGTAAAACAAGTTGCTGAAAAAAATCCAGCAAATGTTGAAGATTTATTAGCACAAAAATATTTAGATACTGATAAATCAGTTCAAGAAGTTTTAACAGATAAAATAGCTACTATCGGTGAAAATATGTCTATTAGAAGATTTGTTAGATACGAATCAGAAGGTATAGTTGAAAGCTATATTCATGGAGATGGAAAAATAGGTGTACTTGTAAACTTTAAAAAAGGTACAACTGAAGTTGCAAAAGACGTATGTATGCAAATTGCAGCAGCTAGACCTGAATATTTAAATGAAAAAGAAGTTCCAGCTGAAAGAGTTGAAAAAGAAATGGAAATATTAAAAGCTCAAGCTATGAACGAAGGTAAACCTGCTGAAATAGCTGAAAAAATGGTTAAAGGTAGAATTGGAAAGTTCTATGGAGAAATTTGCTTACTAGATCAAGAATTTGTTAAAGACCCTTCTATAAAAGTTAGTCAATTATTATCTTCAAAAGATGCTGAAATTGTATCTTTTGCAAGAATTGAAAGAGGAGAAGGACTAGAAAAGAAAGAAGAAAACTTCGCAGAAGAAGTTATGAAACAAATAAAATAATATTTGATTAAAAGGGGGACTTTATTATAAGTGCCCCTTTTGATTTAGGAGAGATAAATGAAAAAAAAGAAAGATGAAATCCATATTGATCATTTTAGACAAAGAGGCGTTTTAGGTTTATATGTTTTTTTGCGTTTTTCTGTAATTGCAATTTTAATATTAGAAATTTTACATGGAAATTGGAATAACGCATTTTTATGTATTTTAACACTTGGTTTATTTTTATTACCAGTTGTTTTAGATAAAAAGTTTAATATTGAACTTCCTACGGTACTTGAGATTATTATTTTATTATTTATCTATGCTGCAGAAATTTTAGGTGAAATACAAAACTTTTATGGAATATTTAAATCATGGGATACAATGCTCCATACTATAAATGGATTTATTATGGCAGCTATTGGTTTTTCCCTAATTGATATATTAAATAATAGTGATAGATTTCATATTAATTTAACACCGATTTTTGTTGCTTTAGTTGCATTTTGTTTTTCAATGACAATAGGAGTTTTATGGGAATTTTTCGAATATGGAATGGATGTTGTTACAAAAACAGATATGCAAAAAGATAGAATCGTAAGTACTATATCAACAACTATGCTTACCGAGGATAATGAAGAACTTGTTATTGATAATATAGAAAAAACCACTATAGATGGTCTTATTAATGGAGAGAAAAAAGAAATTGTTATAGAAAATGGATATTTAGATATTGGTATACATGATACCATAAAGGATTTAATAGTAAATTGTATAGGGGCAATAGCATTTTCTTTTATAGGATATTTCTACATTTTAGGTAGAAATAATGGTTCTTTTATAAAACAATTTATCCCATTACTAAAAAGATCTAAAAAAATAGAAGAACTTGCTGAAGGAAATACGAAAAATCAAAATATAGAAATAAATAAAACTAATATTTCAAATGGAGAAACAGTAAAAAGGAAAAGAGGTAGACCTAGAAAAAATCCTTTAAATGAAAATGTAGAAACAAAAACTAAATCTACTAGAGGTAGAAAACCAAATGTGTCAAAGAAAAATGTAAATAGTAAAAATACAAAAAATACAAGTAAAAGTAATAAATCAAATATTAACAATAAAAAAAGTTTAAATAATAAAAAATAAATAACACATATACATATGATATATGTAAATAACTTAATTAAACTAAAGTAATTATGTAAAAAATATAGATTTTGCTTGCAAATATCTGATTTTGTGGTATAATTACATGGCTGATTAAAAAATTTGGAGGAATATATAATGAGTGTAAAAGTAGAAAAAACAGATAACAAAAATGAAGTTAAACTTGAATTTACAGTAGATGCAAAAGTATTTGAAGATGGCATTGCTACTGTATTTAAGAAAAATGCTAAATATTTTAATGTACCTGGATTTAGAAAAGGTAAAGTACCAATGAATATTGCAATTAAATATTATGGAGTAGAAATGTTCTATGAAGATGCATTTAATGAAGTTGTTCCATCTATTTATGAAGAAGCATTAAAAGAAAATAATATTGATGCAGTTAGTAGACCAGATTTAGATATTACTCAAATGGAAAAAGGAAAAGATTTAATATTTACTGCAGTAGTTCAAACTAAACCTGAAGTAAAACCAGGAAAATATAAAGGTATTGAACTTAAGAAAATAGAATATAAAGTAAAAGCTGATGATATAAAAGCTGAACTTGAAAAAATGGCAGACAAGAATTCAAGAATGGTTACAGTTGATGATAGACCAGTTCAAGATAAAGATACTGCTGTAATTGATTTTGAAGGTTCAATAGATGGAGTACCTTTTGAAGGTGGAAAAGCTGAAAATCATGAACTTGTAATTGGAAGCAAGACATTTATAGAAGGTTTTGAAGATCAAGTAATAGGAATGAAAACTGGAGAAGAAAAAGATATTAAAGTTAAATTCCCAGATGATTATTTCTCAAAAGATTTAGCTGGAAAAGATGCTGTATTTAAAGTTAAATTACACGAAATCAAAGTAAAAGAATTACCAAAAATGGATGATGAATTTGCTAAAGATGTAAGTGAATTTGATACTTTAGATGAACTTAAAGCTGATATTAAATCAAAACTTGAAGAGGCAAATAAATCAAGAGCAGAAAGAGAAACAGAAGATGCTGCTGTTGAAAAAGTTTGTGAAGATACAGAAATTGATATTCCATCTGGAATGATTGAATCTGAAATCGATGCAATGGCAGATGATTTAAATAGAAGATTATCATACCAAGGAATGAATTTAGAACAATATCTAAAATTATTAAATAAATCAAACGAAGATTTTAGAGCAGAATTAAAACCAGAAGCTGAAAGATCAGTAAAAGTTAGATTAGTATTAGAAGCTATAACTAAAGATGCTAAAATAGAAGTTACTGAAGATGAGATGAATGCAAGAATAAAAGAACTTGCTGAAGCTTATGGAAGAAAAGAAGACGAATTAAGCAAAAACGAGGAATTCAAAAAATATATTGAATCTAGTATAAAATCAGAAAAAACTGTAAAATATATAGTTGAAAATGCAAAAATTAAATAATGCAGTTTATATATAACTTGATTTAATAATAGATGTAAAAATAATTAGTAGATATTGTCTACTAATTATTTTTATTTATATATTGCAATTTTATAATATTTAATATATATATAAGTAAGATACAAGTCTGCAAAACATAAATTTATACATATAATATATAAATTTATTTGTTTTAAGGCTAAAAAAGGAGGATATTATGTTAGAAAATAGTTTAGTACCTTATGTTATAGAACAAACAAATAAAGGTGAAAGATCATATGATATATTTTCAAGATTATTAAAAGATAGAATTATATTTTTATCAGAAGATGTAAATAATGTATCTGCAAGTTTAGTAGTTGCACAATTATTATTCTTAGAATCAGAAGATCCAGATAAAGAGATATCATTATATATTAATAGTCCTGGAGGATCTATTACAGATGGAATGGCAATTGTAGATACTATTAATTATATTAAATGTCCAGTTTCAACTATATGTGTTGGAATGGCTGCAAGTATGGGAGCTGTTTTATTAGCTTCTGGAGAAAAGGGAAGAAGATTTGCTACACCTAATTCAGAAATATTAATTCATCAACCATTAATTTCAGGTGGACTTTCTGGTCAAACAACAGAAATTAAAATTCATGCAGATCATATGGTTAGAACTAGAGAAAAATTAAATAAATTATTAAGTGAAAGAACAGGTCAATCATTAGAAACAATTGAAAAAGATACTGAAAGAGATAATTATATGTCAGCAGAAGAAGCTCTAAAATATGGATTAATAGATGGGATTTTAGGAAAGAGAGACTAAAGATTATTATACTAAAATTTTAGATAATAGAGGTGTGTTATGGCAAACGATAGAATGAAAAATATTAAATGTTCTTTTTGTGGTAAACCACAAGAAAGTGTTAAAAAGATTATAGCAGGCCCAGGGGTTTATATTTGTGATGAATGTATTAATGTTTGTCAAGAAATTATTGAAGATGAGTTTTATGAAGAAGACGAAGAATTAGAAGAAGTAGAAGTTCAAAAGATTCCTACTCCTGAAGAGATAAAAAAGATACTTGATGAATATGTAATAGGGCAAGATGAGGCTAAAAAAACATTATCTGTAGCTGTATATAATCATTATAAAAGAATTAATAATCAAGATTTATTAGATGATGATGTTGAAATTCAAAAGAGTAATATTTTATTATTAGGACCTACAGGTTGTGGTAAAACATTACTTGCACAAACTTTAGCAAAAGTATTAAATGTTCCATTTGCAATAGCAGATGCAACGACTCTTACTGAAGCTGGATATGTTGGTGAAGATGTAGAAAATATTTTATTAAAACTTATACAAGCAGCTGATTATAATATTGAAAAAGCAGAAAAAGGTATTATATATATAGATGAGATTGATAAGATATCTAGAAAATCAGAAAATCCATCTATTACTAGAGATGTTAGTGGCGAAGGTGTACAACAAGCATTACTTAAAATTATAGAAGGAACTACTGCATCTGTTCCACCACAAGGTGGAAGAAAGCATCCACATCAAGAATTTTTACAAATAAACACAGAAAATATTTTGTTTATTTGTGGTGGTGCTTTTGAAGGAATCGAAAAAATAATAGATGATAGAACAGGTAAAAAAGCTATAGGATTTAAAGCTGATGTAGAAAGCAAAAAAGAAAAGAAAAAATCTGAAATATATGCTGAGTTATTACCTCAAGATTTATTGAAATTTGGTATGATTCCTGAATTTGTTGGAAGACTTCCAATAATAGCAACATTAGACGAACTTACAAAAGAATCTTTGATAGAGATTGTAACTAAACCTAAAAATGCTTTAGTAAAACAATATAAAAAATTGTTTGAATTAGACGGAGTAGAACTTGAGTTTGAACAAGAAGCTTTAGAGGCGATTGTAGAAAAAGCGATTGAAAGAAATACTGGAGCAAGAGGACTTCGTTCAATTATCGAAGAGAGAATGAGAGACATAATGTATGAAATACCAAGTAATTTCAAAATCGCTAAATGTATTATTACAAGAGATTCTATAGTAAATAATGCAAAACCTAAATTAGTTATTGATGAAAGTAGAACTGAACATGTTTTATCAAATGTTAAAAAGAAAAAAGTTAAAGATAAAAAAAGAGAAAAACATGAGTCAGCTTAAAGTAGATAAGTAAAAATAAAAAGATAAGAAGAATATAAAAAATAAAAGAGAAATTGAATTTTAATTATCAATTTCTCTTTTTAATATTTAGTTTTCATTAATAGAATTTAAGTCTTCTTCAGTCATGAAATATCCATTATTTTCGAAGTTTACTACATTACCATAATTATCAAATACTATATATGAATCTTGATAGTATAAATATATTAAATTATTTTCTTCATAATATCTATCTGGTTCACCATAAAAAGCATATACTTGAAAGATTGTAACACCTTTTTTTATTATACCATCAAAATCTCCTCCTAGAAGAGAATTTAGATAATCCGTATATCCTTCATAAGTAGAATTTTCTGATAAATAATTTTCATAAATATAATTATTATTAAATATATTTTCTTCCATTCCTATATAAGGATCTTCAATTATATTTTCTTCTACAGTTGAATTGTAATTTGGAGCAAATACTTCAGTTTTATTGTATTCATTTGTTGTTGTATTAGCTAATATTTCTTCATCTAATGTAGTTTTAGAATCTGTTAATAAATCTTTAACTTTTGAAAGTAAACTAATTGCAACTATTAGTCCAATAATTAATAGTAATCCAAGTATAGGTATTAAAATTTTAATTTGAGTATTAGATACATAATGATTTATAACTGATTTAATTTTATCCATTCCTGAAGAAGTATAATTACTTGTGTTTTTATATCTTTCTGAGGATTTATCTACTCCATAATAATTTGTAGTATATCTTTTATAATAATCATAATTGTACATTTCATTATATCTTTTTTCTAAATCTTCTTTTTGTTTTTGATAGTCATAGTCATCATATTCATTTGAGTTTTCTTGATTATAATCATTATAAAGTTTTGAAGTTTCTTCTCTTACAGAGTTTAAAACTCTATCATATTCTGCACGTGAAGATTGATCTGACAAAATTTCGTATGCTTGATTTATTTCTTTTAATTTCTTTTCTGCAAATGTTTTGTCTCCATCATATACATCTGGGTGATATTTTTTTACTAAAGCTTTATAAGATTTTTTTATTTCACTGACAGATGCAGTTTCTTTTACATTTAATAGTTCATAATAGTTCATAGTAAATTTTTCTCCTAAAACATATATATTATATATATTTATGATATAATAAAATGAATTGAAACACAATAGAAAGTAATTAAATATTAATATTTACGATTAATGCTAAAACTAAAATTAATACAAAAGGCAGATTTTAAACCTAAGAGTTAATGATTAAAAACTTCAAAAGAAATAAAAGTAATAAAAGCAATATAAATTTGTTAGAATACTTGATTTTTATACTTTTTTATAGTAAAATAGTTATGCTAGATAGCATACCTTATACTTAGCTAAAGGACAATACGCTACTTTGGCTCAGTTTAAGGCTAATATTATATTTAAAAGGAGGCGACTAATTATGACAAAGGAAAGAAAACAAGAAATTATTAATACTTATAAAAGAGATGAAAAAGACACTGGTTCTCCAGAGGTTCAAATAGCTCTTTTAACTGAAAGAATTTCTGAATTAACAGAACATTTAAAAGTTCATCAAAAAGATAACCATTCTAGAAGAGGACTTTTAAAGATGGTTGGTAAAAGAAGAAATTTATTAAAGTATTTAGAGAAAAAAGATATTGAAAGATATAGAGATATAGCTCAAAAACTATCTTTAAGAAAATAATAAAACTAGGCGTAGCTATGAGCTACGCCTTTTTTTAGCGTATTATTATTTTTTTAATAATCAAAATAAAGGTAAAAACAAAAATAAAATATTTTGAATTAGATGTTAGATGTTAGATTTAAGAATTTTTTAAATAAAGTTTTTAAATCTGATTTCTGCATCCAATTCAAAAAGAAAATAATGGAGGTTAAAATGTTTAAAAGTTACGAAATGGAACTTGCAGGTAGAAAGCTTGTTATTGAGACAGGTAAACTTGCAGGACTTGCAAATGGAAGCGTATTAGTAAAATATGGAGATACTGATGTTTTAGTAAGCGTAACAGCTGCTAAAGAGCCAAAAGAGGGAGTTGACTTTTTCCCACTATCAGTTGATTATGAAGAAAAATTATATTCTGTAGGAAAAATTCCAGGTGGATTTACAAAAAGAGAAGGAAAACCTACAGAAAAAGCAATACTTACATCAAGAGCAATAGATAGACCATTAAGACCACTATTTCCAAAAGATTTTAGAAATGAAGTAACAGTAGTAGCAACTGTGCTTAGTGTTGAACTTGACAATTCACCGGAAGTTGCTGCTATGATTGGTGCATCTTGTGCTTTATCTATTTCAGATATTCCTTTTGGAGGACCTACTGCTGCTGTTAATGTTGGATTAATAAATGATGAAATTATTATTAACCCTACAGAAGCTCAAAGAGAAGTTTCAGATTTAAAATTAACAGTTGCAGGAACTAAAGAAAAAATTGCAATGATTGAAGCAGGAGCAAATGAAGTTTCAGAAGAAAAAATGCTTGAAGCTATTAAAGTAGCTCATGTTGAAATTAAAAAAGTTTGTGATTTTATTAGTAAAATCAAAGAAGAAATAGGAAAACCAAAATTTGAATATAAATCATTTGAAGTTGATCATGATTTATATGAAGATATATCTAATAAATTTAAAGATGAAACTAAAGAAAAAGTTCAAGAAGTTGATAAAGAAGTAAGAGATAATAATATTGATGAGCTAACAAAAGAAATCGAAGAATATGTTACTGAAAAATATGGAGAAGATTTCTTAGAAGAAAATAAAGGACAAATTGCAGACATTATATATAAACTTCAAAAAGTTTGTGTAAGAGAAATGATATATAATGAACATAAAAGAGTAGATGGTAGAGCTTTAGATGAAATAAGACCATTATCTTGCGAGGTTGGCGTTTTACCAAGAGTTCATGGAAGTGGTTTATTTACTAGAGGTCAAACTCAAGTTTTATCTATTGCTACTCTTGGAATGGTTAGCGAACAACAAATGTTAGACGGAATTGATGAAGAAGAGTCTAAAAGATATATTCATCATTATAACTTCCCTTCATATAGTGTTGGAGAAACTAAACCATCTCGTGGACCAGGAAGAAGAGAAGTTGGACATGGTGCTTTAGCAGAAAAAGCTTTAGTTCCAGTTATTCCTTCAAAAGATGAATTTCCTTATGCTATTCGTGTAGTATCAGAAGTTCTAAGTTCAAATGGATCTACATCACAAGCTAGTATTTGTGGTAGTACTCTTGCTCTAATGGATGCAGGCGTACCAATAAAAAGACCAGTTGCTGGTATTTCTACAGGACTTGTTTCAAATCCAGATAATCCAGATGATTATGTAATGCTTGTAGATATTCAAGGATTAGAAGACTTCTTTGGAGATATGGATTTTAAAGTTGGTGGAACAGAAAAAGGTATTACTGCTATACAAGTAGATATTAAAGTTGATGGTTTAACATATAAAATTATTGAAGAAGCTTTTGCAAGAACTAAAAAAGCAAGACAATATATATTAGATGAAATTATGCTTAAACAAATCGATAAACCTAGAGCTGAAGTTTCTAAATATGCTCCTAAGATTATTAGCACAATTATAAGTGTTGATAAGATTAAAGATGTTATAGGACCTTCTGGAAAAATGATAAATAAAATTATTGAAGAAACAGGAGTTAAAATCGACATTGAAGAAGATGGACAAGTATATATCTATTCTGAGGATATTGAAAATGCAAATAAAGCTTTAAAAATGGTTAAAGATATTGCAACTGAAATAGAATTAAATCAAATATATGAAGCTAAAATTGTAAATATCACTTCTTTTGGAGCTTTTGCTCAATTACCTGGAGGAAAAGAAGGATTAATTCATATTTCTAAAATATCTAAAGAAAGAGTAAATAAAGTTGAAGATGTTTTACACTTAGATGATATTGTTACAGTTAAAGTAATCGAAATAGATGCTCAAGGAAGAATCAATTTAACAATGAGAATTGATGAAGAGGAAGATAAAGAAAAAGAAGATAATGAACATAGAGTTGAAATAACAGAATAATATAATTCATTTAAATGTTAAATATAATAAAGTGAGGTAAAAAATGAAATACTTATATATACTTCAACAAGCATTAATATGGATTATTGTAGTATTTTGGCTATACCAATTAATTATAAGTGCTTGTGCATTAATTAAATTTAAAGAAAAACCAATATTAAAAAATAAAAAACATAAATTTATGCTTATTATTCCAGCACACAATGAATCTAAAGTAGTAGGAAATCTTTTGGAAAGTCTAAATAATTTAGATTATCCAAAAGAACTATATGATGTATATGTTATTGCTGATAATTGTACAGATAATACAGCTGAAATTGCTAGAAATAATAATGCAATAGTATATGAAAGATTTAATGAACAAAAAAAGACAAAAGGTTTTGCTCTTCAATGGTTTCTAGATCAAAAAATAAAAGAGAATGCTGATTATGATGCTTTCTGTGTTTTTGATGCTGATAATATTGTAGACTCAAACTTTTTAAATGCTATGAACAAAAAGCTATGTCAAGGTGAAGAAGTAGTTCAAGGATATAGAGATATAAAGAATCCAACAGACTCTTGGATTTCTGCTGGATATGCATTATTTTATTGGACAATGAACAGATTTTACCATTTAGCAAGATATAATTTAGGACTTTCACCACTTATTAATGGTACTGGATTTATGGTTGATTTTAATTTAATTAAACCAACTGGATGGAACACAATAACTCTTACAGAAGATATTGAATTTTCTTTAAAAAATATTGCAAGTGGTAGAAAACTTGGCTGGGCAACAGATGCTATAGTATATGATGAACAACCAACAGAATTTAAACAAAGTTGGTCTCAAAGATCTCGTTGGACAGTTGGACATATACAATGTTTAAAATACTACACTAAAGATTTAGCAGAAGGTGTTGTAGAATATAGAACATTAATGAATTTTGATGGACTTTTATATATATTAGGTCTTCCAATGATGATTATGACATTTTTACTTATAGGAGTAAATACAGCAATGTATTTAGTTGGTGGAATGTCTACAGGAGTATTACTATTTAATTATTTAAAATATATTGTTGCTACTTTTATAGTTCCAATATTAACATCTATTGCAATCTTAATTATTGATAAAAGACCTATTAGACCAATGCTTAAAGGTATTATACTATTTCCAATATTTATGGGAAGTTGGATTATAATCAATATTAAATGTATGATTAAACCAAATACTAAATGGGAAAAAATTGAGCATGGTAGAGATATTAAAATTGACGAAATGAAAAATAAGAAAAAATCAAAAAAAGAAAAAAAGTCAGAAGAAAATAATAAAGATGTTGGTAGTGATGAAAAAATAGAGGTAAATAAAAGTAAAAATATTGAAAATAAAAAATAATTTTTAAAATATAGCTATATTTAGATATAGCTATATTTTTCTGTTTTTATTTATAATATAACCTTGTAAAAAACTATAAGAAATGATAAAATTTACTATATTAAATCAAAGGAGATTTTATATGCTAAAGATAAAAAATGAAAAAGGTATTACATTAATTGTTTTAATATTAACAATGCTTTTATTAATTATAATTGCTGCAATTTCTATTGACTATGCATATGATGGTATAATGTATAGCAAAGAAAGAAGAATGCTTACCGAGGTAGAAGAAGTTCAACAAGCAGTGATGGAAAAGTATACAGAACTTACTCAGTTAAAAATAGAAAACAATGAAGATTCTTATGATGATTTTGCAGAAACCATAAGTACATCTGATTTAAGTAAATATTCTGATATATTAAAACATACATATGATAATACAGAAGATATTGAGCCTAGTAAAAGATATTATACAATTTCTGCTGATCAAATGAAGAAATTAGATATTGAAATAAAAAATGGCATTCCTGATGATAGAAAAGAAATGGATATTTTAAAAAACAGTAATGGAAATTATGTATTATATATCGTTAACTTTTACTATGGAGAAGTTTTAAACATTTATTATTCAGAAGATTTTAAGATAGAGCATTCTAACCAACTTTTATATACAATAGGAAGAACAAGTGAAATTGATCTATCAACTGCATTAGGAACTTTAAATTGGAATGATTCTATAAGTCTTGATGAAAAAGATGGTTTAGAAATTTCTGTAGATAGTGAATATAATAGAGATGGAAGAGGTATAATCACTTTCAATATTTTAAATAAAAGCAACAGTACAAAAATATTAGATAATATTGATATATATTCAGAAGATAAAATAGAAGAAGCTAAAATGTATTCAAGTAATTATACAAATAATTATAAAGTAGATGGAGAAGAAAATAATATTACAGTAAGTTTAAGTGATTATGGAAAGAACAACTATTCTGGAATTGGCCCAGGTAGATCTGCAAATATTAAAATAGTAATTTATTATGATGAAGCTCCATCAGGAAATATTAGTATACTTAATTATAATTGTAAATAAGTTAAGGGAGGCCTTTTGTGATTTCATATTATGATAAACTTGTTCAAAATATTGAAAAAAAAGATATTTTAATTAATGAGCCTATGAGTAAACATACTTCATTTAAAGTAGGTGGCAATGCTGATTATTTTATTTTTGTAAGAAATATTAGTGATTTAAAATATGTTTTAAAAGTTTCAAAAGAATATAATATTGAAACTTTTATTATAGGAAATGGAACTAATATATTAGTTAAAGATAAAGGATTCAGAGGTGCTATCATTAAGCTTTTAATGGATAAAATAACTTTTGATGATAATAAAATTATAGCAGAAGCGGGGGCAAGCTTAATTCTTCTTTCAAATAAAGTTTCTAAAAGTGGCTTTACTGGGTTTGAAGGACTTTCTGGAATACCTGGAAGTGTCGGAGGAGCTGTTAGAATGAATGCTGGAGCTTTTGGAAATGAAATAAAAGATGTCCTAATCGAAACAAGATATTTAGATGAAAATTTAGAAGAACATACTATAAATAATAAAGAGCATAATTTTGAATATAGAAAAAGTATTTTTTCAACAAATAAATATATAATTTTAGAAAGCTCTTTTAAACTTGAAAAAGGTGATATAGATCAAATAGAAAATAAAATCAAAGAAAATTATACTAAAAGGACTACTTCTCAACCACTAGATAAACCAAGTGCTGGTAGTACATTTAAAAGAGGAGAAGATTTTATTACTGCAAAATTAATTGATGATGCTGGACTTAAAGGATATAGAATCGGCGGTGCTGAGATTTCTACTAAGCACGCAGGTTTTATAATAAATAATAATAATGCTACAGCAGATGATATTATTAAATTAATTAAATATACTAAAGATGTAATTAAAGAAAAGTTTGGAAAAGTAATACAAACTGAAATAATAATAATTGGAGAATAATTTTTTATCAAGAAAGGATTAGTTAGATGTTAGGATTTTTTAATTGGTTTAATGGAAAGACAAAAATAAAAAGATGGATTTTAATTATTTTAATAGGTATTGTTTGTACATGTTTTGCTTTTACATATGTATTACAAACTAATATATTAAAACCAGAAGATATTTTAAAAATAGTTTTAATGTTTGCTGTTGGATTTTCAATGATTATAATAGGTATTGTATTTATACAAAAAAGAACAATGGAAATTGTAGTAGAAGCTAACAACAAGTTTTCAGAAAAAGGTAAAAAAGCAAACCTTAATATGAAAAGTTTAATATTTAATAGGACTATATATAATGAGGGCCCTAAAATTGTTGTAATAGGTGGTGGAAATGGATTAAACACTGTTATTAAAGGTTTAAAAAAATACACTAATAATATTACAGCTATAGTAACTTTATCTGATTATGGTAAAATTGATACAAAATCAAGAGAAATCTTAAATACACTTCCATTTGACGATATTACAGAAAGTATTGTTGCACTTTCTGATAAAGAAGAATTAATGGACAAGCTAATGAATTGGAAATATAAAAATCCAAAATTAAAAGATATTAAATTTGGCGATGTATTTTTACTAGCTATGAATGAAATGTTTGATAATTTATCAGAAGGTATTCAAAAAAGTACAGAGGTTTTAAATATAACAGGTAAAGTTTTACCATCAACTTTAGATGAGATTAAAATATGTGCAGAGCTTGAAGATGGAACTACAGTTGAAAGTAAAGAAAAAATACCAGAGATGGTTTATGAAAAAGTTTCTAAAATAGATAGAATTTATATTACACCATCAAATTGTAAACCTGCCCCAGGAGTTTTAGAAGCAATAGAAGATGCTGATGCAATAATAATCGGACCTGGAAGTTTATATACAAATGTTTTGCCTAATTTATTAGTTAAAAATGTTTCAAGAACTATTAAAGAATCAAAGGCAATTAAAATTTATGTTACAAATATTATGACTGAACCTGGTCAAACTGATAATTATTCTATTTCAGATCATTTAGATGCTATATTTGATCATTTAGGAAGAAATATTATAGATTATTGCTTAGCAGATACTGGTGAAATTGTTCCTGAATATATTAGAAAATATAATTTAGAGGGAGCTGACGTTGTAGATCAAGATATTGATAAAGTTACTAAAAAAGGAATTAAAATTATCCAAAAACATTTATCAATGATTGATGGTGATTATATAAGACATAACCCAGATAGTATCGCAACAACAGTTATGGAATTAATCTGTAATGATCTTAAATTTAGAGATAAGCAAGCAACTCCTCAATACTTATTCTTAAATTCTGTTTTAGAAGAAGAAAAAAAGAGTGAGAAAAAAAGAGTTAAAAGCGATAGAAAAGACAAGAAAGATAGGGAAAAATCTATTGAACAAGCTAAAAATAGAGTTCAAAAGAAACGTGGAAGAAGAAAAAGTAAATTTAATACTAAATATAGAGATAGAATAGAATCTATTCAGTCTACAGCTGAAAAGAAAAATGAAAATCTTAAATTATATAAGGAAATGGAAAGATTAGATTTAAGAAACAGTCAAAATAATATAAATTTAAATGAAAAAGATGATTAATTTAAAATATAATTTAAAAATTAAAAATAATTTTTATTATAATAGGAGTTAATGTACAAATGAAAATTAATGGAAAGAGTTTAGAATTACAAAAGGGATTAAATAGAGAATGGGTTATTTCAAATGGAATTGGAGGTTTTGCAAGTCAAACTATACTTGGAATTAATACAAGAAAATATCATGGACTTTTAGTGGCGCCGTTAGACCCTCCTTCTAGAAGATTCGTAATCTTATCTAAAGTAGATGAAAGCATAACATATGAAGATACTAAAGAAGAAAAAATATTATATTCAAATGTTTGCAAAAATTATATTTCAGAAGGATATAAAAATTTAAAGTCTTTTGAAAAAGTTTATAATCCAATCTTTGAATACGAAATAGATGGTATAAAAATAGAAAAACAGATTTGTATGTTATATGGAAAAAATACTGTATGTGTTACATATAATATAAAAAATTTAAATAGGGATTTCATATTTAAAATTACCCCATTACTTAATTTTAGAGATTTCCATTGCATAAATAATGATCACGAATATATTTTAAGACAAAAAGTAGATGATAGAAAAGTTAAGATAATTATTGATTCTAATAGTGTTCATCCTATATATATGTGTGTTAATGAAGGTGAATACATAAAGCATGAACATGATAGCTTTAAAAATATATATTATATAGAAGAAGAAAAAAGAGGTTTTTATCCTGAAGAAAACTTAGCGATTTCTGGAAGATACGAAGTTTTAGTAAAAGCATATGAAAGAAAAAGAATTTCTTTTGTATGTTCATTAGATGAAAATATTGACGAAATAGATGGCTTTGAAGTTATAAAAGATGAAAAAGAGAGATTAGATAAAATTGTTTCATACTCAGGTTTAATTAATAATGAGATTGTTTTATCAAAAAAAGATAAAGAAAAAAATGAATTAATGAGAGATCTAGTAATAAACTCTGATTTGTTTATTACATATAGACCTAAATTTTCACTTCATACTATTATAGCGGGTTATCCATGGTTCCTAGATTGGGGAAGAGATGCTTTAATTTCTTTTGAAGGACTTTTATTATGCACTAAAAGATATGACCTAGCAAGAGAGATATTACTTATGTTTACAAGAGATATAAAATATGGATTAATTCCAAATGGATATTCTGGATTTGATAGTAGACCACTTTATAATAGTGTAGATAGTTCACTTTTACTTTTTGAACAAGTACAAAAATATTTAAATTATACAGGTGATTATAAATTTGTAAAAGCAAATCTATATAATATCATGAAAAACATTATAAAGATGTTTAAAAATGGTATTAATATAGATGATAGTAATATATTTGTTGATACAGATGGACTAGTTTCTGCAGGAACAGAGAACACACAACTTACATGGATGGATGTTAAGATAGCTAATTTTGCTGTTACTCCTAGAAACGGAAAAGCTGTAGAGATTAATGCTCTTTGGTATAATGCGCTTAAGATTACAGAATCTTTAGCAAAAGAATTTAAGGATAAAGTAGAAGAGAACGAATGCAAAGAACTTGCTAAAAAAGTTAAAAATTCTTTTAGAAATAAATTTTATAATAAAGATAAAAAATGTTTATTTGATGTTATAGGAGATGATAAAGTAAGACCTAATCAGTTATTTGCGATAGCTCTTACTTATCCTGTTATAACAATAAATACATCAAAAGCACAAGATATTTTTAATAAAGTAAGTGAAGAATTAATTACTAAATATGGTATTGCAACATTAAGTAAAAAAGAAAAAGAATATGTTGGAATATATGATGGAGATAGTTTTAAAAGGGATATGACATATCATCAAGGTGTTACATGGCCATGGCTTACAGATTTATATGTTTCTTCTTATGAAAATTTAATTAATGCTGAAAAAGATAATGAAAAGAAGGCTAAACTTCAAGAAGAATATAATAAATATATTGTTAAAATGAAGAAAACTTATACAAAAGCTTTATATGAAGATGCATGTATTGGGAATTTATCTGAAATATATGATTCTAAGAAGCCATTTAATCCTAGAGGAACTACAGCTCAAGCATGGAGTTTAGCAATGTTTATTAAGCTTATGCAAAAATAAAAAATATTGGAGGAATATTTCTTGAATACTGATAATGTTTCTAATTTAAAATCACTATATTTATTTTATGGACCTGAAAAATTTTTACTAGAAGAAAGTATTAAAAAAATTAAAAAATCATTTGGAGAACTTAAAAAAGGTATAAACTATATTGAGATTGGAGAAAATAATATACTAGATATAATAAGCAATTTAGAGACTCCACCATTTGGTTTTGAGAAAAAACTAATTATAGTGAAAAATTCAGGACTTTTTAAAAAAGATTCTAAATCAGGAAATATAACTACAAATAGAAACAAAATAGAAGAATATTTAAGTAATAATTTTGATTATGTTAAAGATTATAATGTTTTAATATTTATAGAAGAAGATGCTTTGAAAAATTTGAATTTATATAAATTTATTCAAAAAAATGGAATAGTTCAAGAATTTGTTTTTCTTAAGCCTATACAAATTAAAGATAGATTAAAAAAGATAGCTTTAGCATATAAAGTTAATATTTCAGATCAAAATCTAATGTATTTTATAGATTTAGTTGGTACAAATATGCAAGACTTAATTAATGAGATAAGAAAACTAATTGAGTATGCAGGACCTGGTGGAGAGATAAAAAAAGAAGATATTGATTGTCTTACTATTAAGCAAATGCAAGCAATTATTTTTGACTTTACGGACAATATTGGAACTAAAAATATTGCTAAAGCATTAGAGATTTTAGATACGTTAGTATATAATAAAGAGCCCTATCAAAAGATTTTAATTACAGTATATAATCATTTTAAAAAATTATATTTATTAAAATTATATGAAAATTTAAATAATTCAAATATAAGTATTGAAGAAGTATTAAATTTAAAACCAAATCAAATGTTTTTAATATCTAAATATAAAAAACAAGCTTATTATTTTAAAGAAGATGAACTTAAAAATATAATTGAAGAACTTTCAGATTTAGATTATAAATCAAAAAATGGTTTAGTGGATATTGAAGTTGGCTTTAAAACAATTTTATGTAAAAATTCATAAAAATATATTGTATTTAATTTAAATTATATATATAATTTTCTTGATTACAAAAGAGGAGGATTAATAAGTAATGGAACAAAAGAAACCAGGTATACCACTTGTCGCACTAATAATATTTTTTGTATTAATTATTGGAATAATTGTAACATGTTTAATAATTATTTCTACAAAACCATCTGATGGTGAGCCACAAAGAAAACTGTATGGAAATAACACTAACGAAACTGAAAATGCAGTTGTAAATAATATTGAAGAACCACCAGCTGATCCTTCTGAAGAAGATGGGACAGAAGTAAATCTTAATGATAGTTCTGTAATAAATGCTTATAAATTAGCAGGAAATTATAATGTACCTGCAAAATATGCAATTTATCAAAATGGAGATTTTTCGACAGATAATATAAATGAAATTTTAAAACTAAAAATTGCTTTTGCACAACTTTCTGAAGAAGAGCTAAATACAGGCAGTATAACAAAAGCTAGAGTAGAAGAATGCTTAACTTTAGTGTTTGGATCATCAGAAGGTGTTAATATGCAAACAGTTACTATGTTTGATGATTATAATTTTAAGCCTGGATATGATATTTCTTCATTTGATTATGATGCTCAAACAGAAACATTTAATGTTAGAAGACAAGGAATTCAAAATGATGATCCATGTTTAGTAACTGAAATTGTAAATAAAGCAATTTCTTACACAGATAAATTAGAAATATATGTTACACCAATGTATATAAAAACAACTGATGCAACAATAGATGGGGCTAATGTTAAAGTTTATACATTAACATCTAGTTATGATTTTCAAAATCAAACATTTACAGATGATTTAATATCTATAAGAAAAGAAGATTATTATAATTCAATAATAAGTGGTGATACATTAGATATTGATAGATATAATTATGATTTATTAAGTACAACAATTAAAACAAATAGACAAGATCAATTAGATATTGCAACATTACAACAATATAAATATACTTTTACAAAAAACGGAGAAAATTATATATTATCTTCTTTTGAGAAAGTAGTTGTAGGTGATGAATCTTCAGATGAAAATAATAATGAGAATAATAATAATAATTCAAATGAACAAAATCCTGAACCTACTGAAGAAAATGCTAATGGAGTAGAAGAATCTAGCACATCTAATAATGAAACATCAGGAAATTAAATAATTGATAAATTTATAAAATTTTAAAAGTATAATATTATAATAATATAAACAATAAAAAAATTATTAATTTATAAGTTAAAAATAATACTAAAAAATCACTTCAATATGAAGTGATTTTTTTATCTCTTTTTTTATTTATATTTTTTATCTATATTCTTTATTTATCTATATATTTTAATTAAATTAGTGAATATTAGAAATATCTTGCTCATTTGGAGTAGGGCTCTTTTTTGGTCTTCCTCTTCTAGCATGAACTTTTCTCATAGGTTTTAATTGATCAGCAGGAATAATGTCTGTAGAATCAACTAAAGGATTATCTTGATTTAATGCTATTCCATTTATTGCTAAAAGTTTTGTAAGCATTGCTGTATTTAATCTTAATTTATTATATATTTCCATTTCAAGTTTTGCTTGTTTGATTTTAAATTCAACATTGCTTGATAATATAAATGCTATTAAAAATATTGTAACACCTACTGCAATCATTACTACTGGAATTATAGTTTTTGGAAAGTCTAGTAGTTCTATTAATGTTCTTACTGCAAACCAAGATGCAACAAGTCCAATAATAACAAATAGGTATATAAATAGATATCTTCTTACTCTTAATATTGTTATAGTACGTTTAAAAGATTTTTCCTTATACATTTAATTTTCCCCCTAATTTATACATACTTAAATAATACTTCATTTACAAATAATAGTCAATAAAAATATTCTACTATTTTGTTCTATTTTAAAAATTAAATGAATATATATATATTAGGATATTTTGGAGGGCTGGGAATGGATATATTTAATTATTTTCCACAGAAAATTAAAGAAGTTATTTTAAGTAATTTAAAAGTCGAAATGTATAAATTTATTGAAGAAATTAGATTACGTAATACTAAGAATATAATCATTAAACTTACAAACAAAGATGTAGTTATAAATTATAAAGTTACTTCTGAAGATTTAATTGAAACAATAAGTTTAATAAGTGAAAATTCAATTTATTCATATCAAAATCAAATATGTAATGGTTATATTACTGTAAAGGGTGGTCATAGAGTTGGTATTACAGGAAATGTAGCTTTCGAAAATAATGAGGTTATAAATATTAATTATATATATAGTTTAAATTTTAGAGTCGCAAAAGAAGTAATTGGATGTAGTGATGATATTATAAAGTACATAATTAATTATAAAAATGATACAGTTTTTAATACTTTAATTATAGGAAAACCTGCAAGTGGAAAAACTACATTACTTAGAGATATTATTAGAAATTTAAGTTCAGGAATAGATGATTTTGAAAAGAAAAATAAGATGTTTTTTAATGTTGGAGTAGTAGATGAAAGAAGCGAAATTTCTTCAATGTATAAAGGGATTCCTCAAAATAATTTAGGAGATAGGACTGATATTTTAGAAAATACACCTAAAACAATAGGAATGAAAATGCTTATAAGATCAATGGCACCAGATGTAATTGTGGCAGATGAAATAGGAGGGACAAATGATAGTGAAGCAATTAATTATGTAGTATGTTCTGGAGTTAAGTGTATTTTTACAGCTCATGGTGAAATAATAGAAGATCTTTACAAAAATCCAGAACTTAATAAATTAATGAATAGTCATGTTATTGAAAGAATATTAATCTTATCAGATAAAGATAAAGGAAAAATAAAAAAGGTTCATAGATTAGATGGATTAAGATATACTTAATTTTATTTTAGATTTTAAATTTAAGTTATTTTAAAAATTTTACTTTTAATTTTAATTTATATTTATATTTATTATTTTTTTAGTTATTTTTAAATTATTTTTTTATTAT
>CALWZY010000016.1 GCA_944386155.1 uncultured Clostridia bacterium
AAAAAAAGTAGCAGCACATAGAGATTTTGATTTTCTCTATATGCTGCTATTTTTTTGCTATTTGATAGTCTTATAGATGTAGAAGCTGTGCAGTATTCTTTTATCACACTTTCTTCTTCATTGCTGGTGTTGATCCCAATCAGATTAGAAATTGGTGAATAGTAACACCCTTGCGCAAGTCCAAAGATGATTGCTAGAACTTGATAGTACTCGATTACTCTTTCTTCAAGGGACATGATTAAAATAAGTACAACCGCATTAAGTACTATTCCTGTCCGAAGTGTCGCTTTGCTATGTTTCTTGCTGAAGTTTCCAAATATCACAAACGAAAATGCAATCATTATGTATACTCGGATGTAATATTTAGCTATAACCTCAGTTGAGTTACTTGCAAGTTCATAGAATCTTGCTACCAAGAACGTGTGAAAGTACACGTCCATGATGCTCATAAGAGCACCAATCATAATAAGTGCCACCGCTGTTTTTGTTAATTTGCTCCGTTTCCTTTTCATATAGTACCCCTCTCTTTTCCAGTTATTTTAAGGAATGTTGCTATTTTTAATTATATCATTTTTTAAAATATTATTCAAATTATGTAAATTTTAAAAAGTGAAAAAAAAGAAGTATTTTTATCTACTTCTTCCTCTACCTCTTCCTCTTGAACTTCTACCAAAATCCATTGTTCTACTTCTTTGTTTAGTTCTTTCTCTTTCGCGAATTCTCTGTCTTTCTAGCAATCTATCAGATCTATAAAGCTGTCTTACTGTTGTTACTCTTACTAGTATATCTACTGAATTAATATATTCTTTACTTACTAGACAATCTGGATATTCTATTCTCTTTTTCTTCGCATAAGCTTCTGCTTCTTGATCCATAATTTTGACATCATCGTAGTTTTTTCTATAAAATACTTTTCTTTCTAATTCTTCTTCCATTATAAAATTCCTTTTCTTTTTTATTTTCTTATTTAATTTGTTTTCTCATTAATTTTTTAATTTATTTCTCATAGCTTCATAAAGTATAATAGCAGTTGCTACAGAAGCATTTAAGCTTTCTGTTTTTCCTATCATAGGAATTTTCACTTTATTGTCTGCTAAATCTTGTATTTCTTTTGAAACTCCATTTGCTTCATTTCCTATTACTATAGCACTTTTATTATAATCTATATTATACATACTTTTATTAGTATCTAAAGAAGTTACTACTATATTTATTTTATGTTTTTTTAAATCTTTTATTGTTTTTACTAAATCTTCACTTTCTATAATACTTATTCTAAATATTGCTCCCATAGTAGATCTTACTACTTTAGGACTAAACACATCACTACTTCCTTTAGATATAATTACTTGCTTTATATTTAAACTATCTGCTGTTCTTAAAATTGTTCCCATATTTCCTGGGTCTTGTATATTATCTAGTATTAAACTTAAATCTTCATCATATTTTATTTCTTCTTTTTTATCTTCTTTTTTTATGATTGCCATTATTCCTTGTGGAGTTTTAACATCACTAATTAATTTAAATATTTTTTCACTAACATATATACAATCTAATCTTGCAATTTCGTATTTTAGTTCATTATAAATAGTTCCTTCTAAATTACAATCATCACAAATTATAACTTTATCAATTTTTGCATTTTCATTAATTGCTTCTTCTAAAAGTTTTATTCCTTCAATGATAAACTCTTTCTTTTCTTCTCTATATTTTTTATCACTTAGTTTTCTAATATGTTTTATTAATTCATTATCTTTACTTGTAATAACCATATTAACTCCTTTTAAAAATTATTTATATTTTAAACATTTTTTAAAAATTCTTTAACCTCTTCTGTAACTTTATTTTCATCTCTTAAATCAAATGTAATATATGGATTTCTTGCAGGAGAAAATCTAATTCTATTAACATATAAATTTATTAATTTGTCAACTGTGCTAAAATCAAATGTTTTTTCATCAAAATAAAATATTACTCTATCATCTCTTTGTATTATTTTATTTATATTTTTCTCTCTTGCCATATTTCTTATTCTTGCAATATCTAATAATTTTTCAATTTCTTTAGGAAGTGGTCCATATCTATCTATTATCTCATCTGTAACATCAGATATATCATCTTCATTTTTACATAAAGCAATATTTTGATATATCTCAATTTTTTGAGTAGAATCTGATATAAAGTCATCTGGAATATAACTTGATACATTTAATTCTATTTGTACATCTATATCTTCTGTTACTTCAATTCCTTTCATCTCTTTTACAACTTCATCTAATAATCTGCAATACATATCATATCCTACTTGCTCCATATGACCATGTTGGTATTCTCCTAAAATACTTCCTGCTCCTCTTATTTCAAGATCTCTCATTGCTATTTTAAACCCTGATCCAAATTCAGTAAATTCTTTAATTGCTCTTAATCTTTTATCTGCAACTTCTGAAAGTAACTTATCTTTTCTATAAGTTATATATGCATATGCTTGTTTATCACTTCTTCCAACTCTTCCTCTTATCTGATATAGTTGTGCTAGTCCTAATCTATCTGCATTTTCGACTATAATTGTGTTTGCATTTGGAATATCTATACCTGACTCTAAAATCGTAGTACATACTAAAACATTTATTTTTTTATCAATAAAATCTTGCATTATTTCTTCTATTTCTTTTCCAGACATTTTGCCATGTGCAATTGCGACTTTTGCTTCTGGAACTAATTTTGAAATTTCATCAGCTTTTTTTAGTATTGTATCTACTTTATTATATAAATAAAAAACTTGACCATCTCTTTCTAACTCTTTAGTTATTGCTTCTTTAATAACTTCTTCATCATATTCTAACACATATGTTTGAACTGGACGTCTGTTTTGTGGTGGCTCATATATAACTGACATATCTCTTATTCCCACTATAGACATATGAAGAGTTCTAGGAATTGGAGTAGCTGTCATTGTTAAAACATCTACATTATTTTTAAGTTCTTTTATCTTTTCTTTATCTTTAACTCCAAATCTATGTTCTTCATCTATAATTAATAATCCTAAATTTTTAAAATCAACGTCTTTACTTAATATTCTATGTGTTCCTATTAAAACATCAATTTCTCCAAGTTTTACTTTTTTTATTATCTGTTCTTGTTCTTTTTTCGTTTTAAATCTATTTAAAACTTCTATTCTAATTGGATATTTTTCCATTCGCTTTTTAAAAGATTCATATTGCTGATTTGCTAAAACTGTTGTTGGAACTAAGTATGCAACTTGTTTTTGATCCATTACAGCTTTAAATGCAGCTCTAATTGCAACTTCTGTTTTTCCATAACCAACATCTCCGCATAAAAGTCTATCCATTGGTCTTGGCTTTTCCATATCTTTTTTTACTTCATCTATACATCGTAATTGGTCATCAGTTTCTACATATTCAAAGTCATCTTCAAAATCTTTTTGCCATGATGTATCTTTTGAAAAAGCAAATCCAGCCATCTTCTGTCTTTTAGCATATAATTCGATAAGTTCGCGTGCAACTTCTCTTAAATTAGATTTTACTTTATTTTTTGTATTTGCCCATTCTTTTCCGCCAAGTCTTGTAAGTTTTGGCGCAGAGTCGCCAGAACCTATATATTTTCTAATATTATCTAATGAATTAGTTGGAATATATAAAATATCGTCATCTTTATATTTTACTTTAATATAATCTTTTGTTATGCCATCTGCTTTTATAGTATTTACACCTATATACATTCCTATTCCATGAGTTCTGTGAACAATATAATCTCCAACTTTTAAATCATTGAAAATTACGTTTTCTCCTTCTTTAAAAGCTATTGAACTTTTTCTTCTCTTAGGTTTTTGAGTGAAAACTTCTTCTACTGGAATAACTAATAACTTAATATCAAAACACTCAAATCCAACAGAAAGAGTCCCAGTTGTAACATATGCCACCCCTGGAACTAAATCTTCATTTAGATTTTCGCTATATGTATGTTTTATTTCTTTTTCATTTAATAAATTTAATATTTTTTTTGCATTGTCAGTATTACCTGAAAGGATTACTACATACTTTTTTTCTCTTTCTGCTTTTTGTATTTCCTGAAGTAGTAAATCCATTGAACTACGAAAAAAGTTGACCTCCCTATAGCTAAAGCTATATCCGTTTCTTTTTGCATGCATACTTTTTTTATCAACAAATCCAACATCTGCTTTTTCAAGATATATTGTTTGTCTATCTTTGTTTTCTTCTACAATCTCTGAATACTGTTTTAATGATTGTAAAATTTGAGGTGCAATTTTCTTTTTTTCTATTACTGATTTTATAATTGCCTCATTATCTTTAATTATATTTTCAGCCCTTGCTTTTATCTTACCAATTTCATCATAAATTATTAAATAATCATCTGGTAAATACTCTAAAAAAGAAACTGTATTATTATAAAAGCAATTAAAATATCTATCAATTTTATTTATATAATTTCCACTTTCAATTTCTTTTATATCTTCTTCTGATATCTTATCATATGTACCTGTATAACCATAATTCCTTATATTTTCGCAAACTTTATCTAATGAATTTTCAAGAATAAACTCAAATGCAGGATAGATATCCACTTTTTTTAGCATATCTGTGGATCTTTGTGTAGAAATATTAAACTTTCGAATTGAATCTATTTCATCTCCGAAAAACTCTACTCTAATTCCTTCCTTGTTATTAATTGCTATATCTAATATTCCACCACGAATACTAAATTGTCCTCTACCTTCTATTAAGTCATATCTTTCATATCCTAGTAAAATTAACTTTTCTTTTATCTCTTCTAGGTTACACTCTTCATTTATTTTAAGAGTCAATTTATTTTTATAAAGTTCTTTTTTATCTACCATAGGTTGCATTATAGCTTCTATAGTAGTGATAATCACTTTAGATTTTTTATTTACTATATTATTTAAAACTCCAATTCTTTCGTATAAAGTGTCTTTACTTTCAGCTAAATAATCATAAGCAAATATTTCCCTTTTAGGAAATAACTCTACTTTACTTGTAAAAAAAGATAAATCTTTTACTAATCTTTTAGCTTGCATCTCATTATATGTAACTATACAGATTGGTCTTTCTGCATAAAATTCAGTAGCATATGCTATATGTGATTTAGCAGTATCTGTTAATCCTGAAAGCATTATTGGAGATACATTATTTTTAACATCAGAAAAATAACTATTAAATTTCTTTACATTTGGTAATATCTTTACTAATGGTTCCATTTTCTTCTCCTTAATTTTTTCACTAGTTAAATATTATATCATATCTTATGTTTATTTTCAATCATATATTACTTAAAAAGGTCGTATAAAAAATATATAAATACATAAAAATAAACAAAAATAATAAAAACTTTAAAAATGGAGAATGGCGCCTTGCAGAACCCTGCGTGGCGCCACAGCATCACTCCTTCTTTTTTTGATCCAGCGTTTTAGTCTTTTCGGATATTATGAAATATGGGTGCGTATTTTCGAGATAATCTACCTCATCAAGAGTTTCTGTAACCCCAAGGAAATCAGATGTAACTAGAAGTGAATTTCCATTCTCTTTGATTTTTGCAATTGTTCTAACACCTGTATCCTCGAGATTTACATCTTTCTCATAGCAGAAGCTTCTGCTTTTTACAAATCTTATAAACGCCCCAGGCTCATAGCCGAATACTAATGCTGCTGAAATGATGCTTAAATTCTGGTCTACCTTTCTCTTCAGTCCTTTGACCAGAACAAGGAGTTTTGTCTTACCTTCTTCCGTCTCTACAAAAACTTGAACAATCTGTCCTGCTACCTCTTTAGCAACGATGTTTCCTTCCTCATCTAGGAAGTATGTAACGTCTTTTCTTCCGTTTTCATTGCCTTCAATGGCACTTAACTTTTTCTTCAGTTTCCGTGAAACTTGTGATAATCCGAGTCTCATCTAAATTCCTCCTTAAAACAATAAGACTGTTTTTAATTATATCACACTTTATAGAGCAAAGTAAAATTTTAAAAATTTCATTTTATACTTCTTTAGACAGATTCATATGATTCTATGAATAAAACCTTTTTATCTTACTATAAGAAAATATATCGTTAATTCTTTTCAAAATCGTTTTTAACGATTTAAAATATGATTTAGTATTAGTTTATAGTTGTCTATGTTTTTTTGAAATTTAAACGGATTTGTGGTATAATTTAAATAGGTTGCAAAGTCGCAACCAATAACTTTAGGAGGTACAAAAATGGCTTACACCTACACTGGAACCAAAGATCGGATTAGCTCATTAAAGCTTGGAAGCTGGGAGCATGCTGTTACATTCGAAAACAGTGGCTTTTTCAAGGTAAACAAGCTAAACTTTGGGGCCTACCACTTCTTGGAGACCGCCCTTATCGGCGACACAGTTCTTGTCGCAATTTCCAATGGGGAGGTAAAGTGGATTAAGGAAGCCTAATGCAAAAGCCACCTGCAATGCAACTGCAACGCTGGTGGCTTTTGCATTGTATTTATTAAAAAGTATAATAACATATATTAAATCTTTACTAATTACGTTTTTTCTATTCTTTCCATATAATATTTATATGGAGGGATTAAAATGAATTGTATTAATTTTTTAAAAAATAATAAATGCTATTTTATATCTTCTATAATTATAATAATTGCATTATTTTTAATTTTTATAATATTTTTAATGTCCAATAATCGGAAATAATAATTCAGATAAAAGCATTCTAACTGCTATAAGTAAATCTGGTGATAATCCTACTTTACGGTAATACTAGTATTGTTTTTAGTGAAAATGAACTAGTATTAGGAACTGCTTTATCTCATATGCCAGGTAGTGATGTTATTAATATAAATGAAAATGGAGTATATCAAATTTCTTATCAGTTATATGGATCAAAATCTGGTTCTGGTTCTTTTAATTTTAATTGTGTATTGCTTGTTAATAATAATCCTGTTGAATCAACATTTAATGAAGGTCCTGTATTAGAAGATGTCGTAAACAATAGACAAACTTTAACTAGTACTGTAATTCTTAGATTAAATGCTGGTGATAATTTAAAATTATTCGGAACTTCTATTGAAGATATCTCTTACCAAAGAGCAAGAATTGATATTGAAAAAATTGATTAAAATATAATAAGATTCAATGATTAATCTTTAATCATGAATCTTATTTTCTCTTTATGCAGATTTTAATTCTAATCTTAATTTATCTGCTATCATTGCTATAAATTCTGAATTTGTTGGTTTGCCTTTAGAAAGATTTACTGTATATCCAAAAATATTTTGTACAGTTTCAAGCTGTCCTCTTCCCCATGCAATTTCTATCGCATGACGAATAGCTCTTTCAACTCTACTAGATGTTGTTTTAAATTTACGAGCAATATCTGGATATAGTTGTTTTGTTATTTGATTAATTACATCAATATCTTCAACTGTCATCATTATTGCTTCTCTTAAATATTGGTATCCTTTTATATGTGCAGGAACTCCAACTTCATGAATAATATTTGTAACTAATGCTTCCAAATTCTCTTTTGACTTTTCACTTGAATTTAATTCTATGTAACTAGATTTAGATTCCTTTACTATAAAATTATTTTTTACGGGCTCAATTTTATAATCTTTTAGTTCTTCTATTCTTTTAATTAATACTTCAATATCGAAAGGTTTCATTACATAATATTGCGCTCCCAATTTTAAAGCTTCTCTTGTTACTTTATCTTGTCCAACTGCTGAAATCATAACACAAAATGGATATTTTTCTAAATTACTACTATTTAGCCTTTCTAAAACTCCTATACCATCTAAATGTGGCATAATAACATCAAGTAAAACAACGTCTGGTTTTAATTCTTTAATCTTTTCAACCGCTTCTATTCCATCTTTTGTGACTGCTACTACCTCCATATCCTCGTTCTTATCAAAATAGCTTTTTAATGTTGTTGCAAACTCCATATTGTCATCTGCAATTAATACTGTAATTTTCTCTTTCATTACCTCTCCTTTCAAATTTTAAAATTGTAAATTTATGACAATTTCTATTATAAAGGCATAGATAATGTATTTCAATAGTCACTCGCGAGTTTTTTCTATTTTTTTACTTTTTTATTAATTTTCATTTATATATAAATGTTTTTAAATTTATTTTAATATATATTTTTTTGTTATTATATCGATTTTATTAATATTTAATTTTCTTTCATTTTTTAACTGATTAATCTTTTTTAATTCTTCATCTGTTAGTTCTATTTTTATTATTATCTTTTCTACATAACTAATATCTTCTATGTTAATATTTTCATTTTTTAAATAATATTTAAAATTATCTAAATCTTTATATTCCACTTCAATATTAACCACATTACCAAAAACTTTAGATACTATATTTGCATTTTCTATTGCTTTTATAGTTGCATCTGAATATGCTCTAACTAAACCTCCTGTTCCAAGAAGTATTCCACCAAAATATCTAGTTACAATAACTAATACATTACTTAAATTTCTTCCTTCTAAGATATTTAGCATTGGGGATCCTGCTGTTCCTGATGGTTCTCCATCATCGCTAAATCTTGAAATATTATCTTTATCTAATCTAAATGCAAAACAATTATGTTTTGCATCATAATATTTTTTTCTTATTTCTTTTAATTTATTTTCCACATCTTCTATTGATTCGACATAAAAAATATTTGCTATAAACTTAGATTTTTTCTCTACAATCTCTGCACTAGATGTTTCTTTTATAGTATTAAACATGATTTCTCCTTTAATTACTCATTATTTTTTCCTGCTACATACCCTGTAGAATATGCTATTTGAAGATTAAATCCTCCTGTATAAGCATCTACATCAATTATTTCCCCTGCAAAATATAAGTTTTTAATTAATTTTGATTCCATTGTCTTTGGATTAATTTCTTTAACATTTATTCCACCAGCTGTAATAATAGCTTCTTCTATAGGTCTAAATCCATTAATTATAACATCAAAGTTCTTTAATAACTCTACTAAATTTCTTCTCTCTTCTTTTGTTATTTCATTAACTTTTTTATTTTCATCTATCATAGATCTTTTTATTATTACATCTATCATTTTTTTAGGAAGTAATTTATCTAATGAATTCTTAAATTGTTTATTTTTATTTTCTTCAAAATCTCTTCTTATTCTAATATCTAATTGTTCATTAGATAATGCTGGTTTTAAATCAATAATCAATTTTATTTTATTATTTTTTAATAATTCTTCTGAATTTTTATATCTTAATAAATGAGCTGAACTACTTAATATAGTAGGACCACTTACTCCAAAATGAGTAAATAACATTTCTCCAAAATCTTCATAAATATTTTTATTTTTTTCTATATCCTTCAAAACTATTTTTACATTTCTTAAACTTAAGCCTTGTAATTCTTTTACAAATGTATCTTTTGATGTTAGTGGGATTAGTGAACCTTTTAAACTAGTTATAGTATGTCCAAGTTCTTTTGCCATAATATATCCATCACCAGTAGATCCTGTAAGAGGATAGCTCTTTCCACCTGTACATAATATTACTTTATCTCCATATATTTTTTCTCCACTTTCTAGCATGATCCCTATAGCAATATTATTATCATCTACAATAATTTGTTTTACTTTAGAGTTTAATCTTACTTTTACTTTTCTATTTTTTAATTCTCTTTCTAATGCATCTCTTACATCAATTGATTTGTCAGATGATGGAAAAACTCTATTTCCTCTTTCTACTTTTGTCTTGACTCCATTTTTATTTAAAAGCTCAATAATATCTTCATTTGAAAAATTTTCAAAAGCACTATACATAAATTTACCATTACCTGTAATGTTTTGTATAAATTCATGTATATCTATTGAACTTGTTATATTACATCTGCCTTTTCCTGTGATTAATAATTTTTTACCAAGCATATTCATTTTTTCGAAAATAGTAACTTCATTATTTTTATTATAAGAACTACTTATTGCTGCAAGCATTCCACTTGGTCCACCACCAATAATTAAAACTTTCATATCTACACCTTAAATTCATTAATATTTTTAATACTTTTTTTAACTACTTTTTCTACAAACATTTGACAATCTGTAGCTAGTTTTTTAGCACATTCATTATCATATATTTCTTTTAGTACTTCATTATTTGTTATAACTCGTATTCCAATAACAGGAATATTAAAATTTTTTGCTATTGTATAAACTGCTCCTGTTTCCATCTCTTCACATAAAGTTTTATAAGTATTATATATATACATTATTCTATCTGATTCCCTATTCCATATTTCTCCTGATGCTATTCTGCCTTCATATATTGTTCCATTTTTATATTCATCTTTTAGTTCTCTTGTAATTTTTAATAATCTTTCATCTGCAACATTATAAATATGATGTTGTTTATCTGTATAAAAAGCTCTCATCTTCCATCCAGATAAATCTGATCCGCTTCCTTCTTCTCTTCTGTTAATTCTAAAAGCTGTTAAATTAATATAATCTTTTCCTATAACTATATCCCCTTTATGGATTATCCTTCCATGTCCACCTGCTGTTCCTTGATTTATAATTAGTAAAGGCGAATATTTTAGTATTGCTATTGAAGTTGCAGCTCCAGCATTAGTTTGTCCTATTTTAGTTTTAGAAACCACAACTGGATAACCATCTATTAAGCCTTTGTAATATTTATATGTTCCAATTTCAACTTCTTCTCTTTCTTTAATTATATTAATTAAATAATCTAGTTCTATATCTATTGCACCTTGTATTAGAATGGGTTTTTCTTCCATATATACTTCTCCTTTGTATTATTAATTTTTATTATTCTTATACTAATTTTACAATTAAGAAATATTAATATTTAAAACTTTTTTCTTTTTATTTTTATACATCACCTCTGATATAATAAACGCTAAAATTTCTGCTAAAGTAAAGCTTATCCATATTGAATTTAATCCAAGTACATCTATAGTTAAAAATATAAACAGAAATGGAACTATTACTTTTCTTGTCATAAATATAATTAAACTTTCTTTTCCATTTCCCAATGCTTGAAATACTGAAGATATAATAAAACATTGTCCTGCAAATATAAATCCAATACATAATATTCTAAATGCTATTTCTCCTAGTTTAAGTATATTTTCGTTTACACTAAACACTCCTAAAATATTTCTTGCAAAAAGAGCAAATATTATAGTTCCAATACTAGTTACAATAAATGATAATTTAGAAAATAACTTTATAGCTTCTAATACTCTCTCTTTTTTATCTGCTCCATAATTAAATGCTACTATTGGAATCATACCATAATTTAATCCACTAACTATCATAAATATAAAACTCTGAGTCTTATAATATAATCCATATAAAGTTACTGCATCTTCTGAAAATCTAATTAATATATTGTTTAAAATAATTGTTGTAATTGGTGCTACTGATTCTAATATAATACTTGGAAGACCAACTTTATATATGTTTAAATACAGTTTTAAATCAATAAAGCATTCTTTAATTTTAGGCTTATAAATATCTTTTTGTTTTATAATACAAATTAAGCTAAATATCATGGCTAATAATGAACCTATTACTGTAGCAAAAGCAGCTCCTCTAATTCCAAAATTAAAATAGCCATTAATTCCATATATTAATATTGGATCTAATATAATGTTTGTAATTATTCCAACAAATTGTGCAATCATACTTAATCTTGCTTTTCCATATGCTTCTAATGTTTTGTTAAATATATTTGAAAATATAGTAGAAAATGAAAAAATAACTATAACACTTAAATAATTATATCCAAGATTTATAATTTCTTTATTACTTGTAAAAAAGCTAAAAAAATTAAATAAAACATATTTATTAATAAAAAGAATTACTAATAAAAAACATATTATTCCTGATATAATTTCAGTAAAAATAATATTTTTTGAAGTTTTTATATCTTTTTTTCCAAGCATTTTGGCAAGAAGTGAATTTACTCCTATACCACTTCCAAGTCCTATAGCAGAAATAATCACCTGAATCGGAAATGAAAGAGAAACTGCGGTAAGTGCATTTTCTCCTATTCCTGATACGAATATTGTATCTACTATATTATATAAAGACATTGATAGCATGGAAATAATCATAGGGATAGATAATTTAAAAGCAAGTTTTGATATTTTTTCTTCCCCCATTTTATTTCTCCATACCTATCATATTTTGAATTGCAATTAAAACACCCAACTTACCATATTCATATGTAAGCCCTCCTTGTTGATATGCAATATAAGGTTCTCTTATAGGAGCATCACAAGAAAGTTCTATCGAAGAACCCATAGTAAAAGCACCTGCTGCCATAATTACTTTATCTGTATATCCTGGCATATCCCATGGCTCTGGTATAGAATTTGAGTCTACTGCAGACCCCATCTGAATACCTTGGCAATATTTTATTAAATCATTTGGATTTCCAAATTCTATTGTTTGAACTATATCATTTCTTTTTTCATCATATTTTGGGAAAGGTTTATATCCAAGTCTTTCCATCATTCTTGCTGTATATACTGCTGTTTTAAGAGCACTTGCTACAACATTTGGTGCTAAATATAGACCTTGCAAAAAACTTTTATTAGCTCCCAAAGATGGTCCGACTTCTTTACCTTGTCCTGGTGAAGTTAATCTTTCTGCACAAAGTTCTATTAAATCAGCTCTTCCTGCAATATATGCACCATTACTTGCAATTCCGCCACCTAAGTTTTTGATTAAAGATCCTACCATTATATCTGCTCCTACTTCTGATGGCTCTTTTGTGTCTACAAACTCACCATAGCAATTATCAACCATTATAATTACGTCTTTATTTACTTTTCTAATTTCTTTTATAATATTTTCAATTTTTTCTATACTTAAACTATCTCTTGTTGAATATCCTCTTGATCTTTGAATTTCAATTAATTTGATATCATTTTTTGAAACTCTATTAATTATTTTATCTTTATCAAAATCA
Organism: uncultured Clostridia bacterium; assembly: GCA_944386155.1. Classification (GTDB taxonomy): domain Bacteria; phylum Bacillota; class Clostridia; order TANB77; family CAG-508; genus UMGS1994. Next base: position 13,011 of record CALWZY010000016.1, read on the forward strand.
TTATCTATTAGTTCTATTTGCTCGAAATTTATTCCATAAGATTTTAAAGAACTTTTATTTTCCTCTATTCCAATAACAGTACATAAAGTATCATAAGGCATTCCTGTTATTGAAAGCATAGTATCGTTTGGTCTAAGCATTCCAAATAATGCTACTGTTAAGGCATGTGTTCCTGATATAAATTGATTTCTAACTAAAGCATCTTCTGTTTTAAATATCTGAGAATATACTTTTTCTATAGTATCTCTTCCTATATCTCCATACCCATATCCTGTTGTAGAATTAAAGTGCATTTCAGATATATTGTTATCTTTAAAAGCTTTTAAAACTTTTAAAGAATTATATGTACTTATATTCTCAATCTTTTTAAATTCTTCTTTTATTTCTTCTTCAACTTCATTAGATAAATTTTCAATTTTTTCACTAATTCCTAACTCATTATACATTTTATTACCACCTTTATATTACTTACTCAAAGACTTTTAGATTATACCACAAGTTTTACATAAAATCCAGATTTCTTATTTTTAAATAAATTACTTGTAAATTGCTATATTAAAAATCTCTTAAAAAGTTATTGAAAAATAGTCAAAAATTAATCAAAATCTTTTATTAAATAAAATTTAAAAAGAAGTTTTATTGACTTAAAATTTAATTAATTATAATTAAATTAAATTATTTTAAAATCTTAAAAACCTCTTTTTTATATGTTTTTTTAATTATTCGAGTTTAATTTGAACATTCATTTCCATTTAAAATATATTCTCCAATAAATATTGGATCTTCAATATTTATTTCATAAGTTGGTTCTAATATAATTTTTCCTTTAGAATCTACTACACCCCATTTTCCATTCTTATATATTCCAGCAAATCCATATTCATTTACTTCTGTTAAATAATCATAGTCGTATTCTACTATAACATTATCAGAAGCATCTACAAATCCCCATTTTCCATTTTTTTCATCTGTATATATTTCATTTTTAATATATACTGTTTTATTGTCAACTTCTTTTCCATCTAATGTATAATACATTATTTTATCATCAGTCTTAAGTTCTATATGATTATTTACTATATCCATTTCTGCATTATCTTTAGATACTAATTCTCTCATGTTTGCAGAATATATAGTAATTGTATCTCCTTTTGTAGCTGAAATTAAATCTGTATTATCAATTTCTTTAATATAATCATATTCTGCAGGAAGTACAACTTCCATATCTGCATCTAATACACAATAATATCCTTCTTCATCTTGAGCTATATAATATTTTTCTGTACTTGTTTTTTCAAGTCCAATATATTCAGAATCTTTTACTTCTTTACCTGATAAATCAAATACGTAAATATTATCACCTATTGAAGCATTAACATACATTCCAGCAACCATTAGTTGTTCATATTTTGGTTCTATTATAGTATTTAGATCTTTGTCTAATAATCCATAACTTTTATTTTTTCTAACTAAAAACATATTACTATCTTCTAAATAGTTTACTTCCATATATAAGTAATCTGTTTTTTTCTTTTTATCTCTATATATTGAGCTTCTTCCATTTTGAGTAACTACTAAATATGTATCATTAGTCTTCATATCTAAAACTCTATATACATTTTCGTTTTCCATTTTTAATATTTCTTTTTCTTCATTATTTATATATCCATATAAAATTCCATTATCTGATTTTTTCCCTACTATATATCCTCCACCTTCATACTCATTTGATTTTGAATATCCATCTCCTGATATATAATCATACTTTAAATCCACAAGTTCTACACCTTTTGTGCTAAGTACTCCATATTTATCATCTTTTTTTACTCTATATTCACCATATTTTCCTGGAAGAGAAATTATTTCATCATATAATGGCTCTGTTATTTTATTCCCATTAAAATCTAGTAATCCATACAAATTATTTTCTTTGTATTTTAATCTAGAAGTATCAAAATCTGTTTCGTCTTCATTATAATCACTAGAAACTTCAATTACAGAAGCATCAATATTATTTAATATTTCTTCAGAGTTTTCATTCAAGATTTTTTTATCATCTTCTTTATATGCAATAAATACACCATAATCTGTGTTTGGAATCTCAATATTATCATACTCTGGCTCTATTATGATATTTCCGTTTCTATCTAACACACCATATTTATCATTTATATTAAGCAAAAAATAAGTATGTTTATCCTCTTGCAGAATTTCATAATCTCTATCTTTTTTATTAAAAATTATTACAGCAGTTATAATTATTGCTACTAGTAATATTATTGTTAATATAACTATTAAAATTTTTTTCTTATCCATAATACAATCTTCCTTCACAATTTATGTTTTTATTCTACAATATTTTTCTTTTTTAATCAATATAATTGACTTTATAATTGACTTTTTTTAATATATAATCAATAATAAAAAAAGAGGGAGAAAATTATGAAAGATTTTAATGAAATTTATCAAAAAACTAGTGAAGAAGTAAAAGCTAAACTTGCAAAACAAACTCCAAAAAAGTTTTATCAACAAACAAGTTTTAAAATATTTTTTGTTATTGCAATAATAGTTTTAATCTTTGCTATTATTATAAAACTACCAATTTTATTTTTTGGTTATTTAATTTTAGCTTTAATTGCATATTTTGCTATGGAATCTTCAAGAAAAAATAATGAATTTAAAGAAATCGTAATTCCTGCTTTAGTTAGAAACTATGATGACCATTTATCTTTTCGTAAATTAGGTAGTATTACTAAATACCAGTATAATGCAGCTAAGTTTGAGTCTTACGAAATATTTCATTCAGAAGATTCAATTCAAGGTCTATTAGATGGAACTATTCCTTTTAATATGTCTAATATATTAACTCAAACAACTTCAACAGATGAAGATGGACATACTACTTATTATACAGTTTTCTCTGGCTTGTTTGCTGAAATAACATTAAGTAAAAATACAGGAGCTGATATATTTGTTCATAGTGATAAAGGATTTATCGGAAAGATTTTTAAATCTTCTAATAAAATAGAAATGGATTCACAAGAATTCGAAAAATCTTTTGATGTAACCGCTTCAGACAAAATAAAAGCAATGCAATTATTGACATCAGATGTTATGGCAGACTTAATTGATTTTAAAAATAATTCTAAAAAGAATTTTGAACTTTCAATAAGAGAAAATAAGTTATATTTTAGATTTCATTGTGGAAATGTTTTTGAAAGAGCTGCTTTTAAAGATTATCTAGATTATAAAACATTATATGAATATTATAATTATTTAAATTTTTCTTGTATAGTTTCTAAAAAAATATTCAATCTAGTAAAAGAAACTGAATTATAGTATAATAGTTATATCTATCTTTGATAAATATAATTTAAGGAATTAAAAATTAAAAATATTAAAAAATAACATTATTAAAAAATTTATTTTAAAGGAGTTTAGACATGACAATATTAATTATAATTTTAGTAGTACTTGCATTATTTGTACTAATTACTTATAACTCACTTGTAAGTAAAAAACATAAAGTAGCACAAGCTCGTTCATCTATTGATGTTTACTTAAATCAACGTTTTGATTTAATACCAAATTTAGTCGAAACTGTAAAAGGCTATGCAAAACATGAAAAAGAAATATTTGAAGAAACAATAAGACTTAGAACTTCTTATTTTAATTCTAAAGATTTAGATGAAGCAAGCTTACTTAATTCAAAATGTAATTCTATATTAGCAATAGCTGAAAATTATCCAGAACTTAAAGCTAATGAAAACTTTTTAAGTTTACAAAAATCTTTATCTAAAATGGAAAATCAGCTTCAAGCTGCAAGACGTTTATATAATATAGAAGTTACAGATTACAATACTAAATTAAATGTTGTACCTACTAATATAATCGCAAAAATATTTAATTTCAAAGAAGAAAAATTATTTGAAATTGAAGAATATAAAAAAGAAAATATTGATATAAATATTTAATTATTATTAAAAACAAATAATAAATAATAATTAATAATTAATAAATAGTAAAAATAAAGTAAAAACAAAACTAGCTAGAATAAATATAAATTCTAGCTAGTTTTAATTTTTTATTAGTTCTATGATATTACTTCATTATTCTGTTTTATCTGAAGTCTCTCCACCTGTTTCATCAGGAACAGGTTTTGTATCTGTATCTGTATCTGTTTCTGGGCCTTTATCCTGGTCTTTATCTGGATCTTCATGACCAGGTTTCCCACCTGGCTCTCCAGAATCTATATCACCAGTATCATCTCCTCCACCATCACCGTCACTATCACCGTCACTATCACCGTCACTATCACCGTCACCATCACCGTCACCATCACCGTCACCTGTACTTGTATTTGGTGGATTTGAACTAGTTTCTTCAGAACTATCATTTGGATCATTTACATTTGTATCGTTTGTTAAATTTTCATCAATTTCGTTTTCTGGTTCTTCTTCCTCTTCTTCATCTTCCTTTTCATCTTCTACTACTGTAGGAACATTCATTTTTACTACTGTATATGAATCTCCTGTATATTCATATGAAGAACCATCTAGGATTTCTCCATCTACAACTTTTTGAATCATTTCTTTAGCATTATCAATGCTTTCTTGATAAGGTACCATTACATATAATGCTTGTCCACTATAAGAATATGTATATGCTCTTGCGTCTCTACCTGTCAAACTATTTGAACTGATTGTCCAATCTCCTCCTGTATCTAATTGCATTTTAACTAGAGAAGATATTCTTTCAGCAGGCATATTTGTAACGAAACAATCTTGAACAGCTTTTAATAATGAATTATATTGAGCAAGCATATTTGGTTTCATACACTTTTTAGCTATAGCATCTATCATAGCTTGTTGATTTCTACCTCTTTGTCTATCACCATCTTTGAAAGCTTTTCTTTCTCTAACAAAAGAAAGTGCTGCTTTTCCATCAACTGAATTTAATCCTTTTTGATAATGATATCCATCTTTTGAAGTAAATGTATGATCTGAATATACATCTACTCCTCCAATTTCATTTACAATTTCAATAACACTTGTAAAATTAAATTTAAAATAATAATTTATTTCAATATCTAATAAATCTTCTATTGTAGCTACTGATTTATCAACACCATAAACTCCTGCGTGAGTTAATTTATCTGGATATCCAGTTGTTCCGTGTAGTTGTACATAATAATCTCTTGGAATTGATGTTAATAAAACTTGTTTAGTAGATGGATTAATTGTTGCTACAATATTTACATCAGATCTAGAAACTGAAGAAATATCTCCGTATTTATCAATACCTGAAATATATACATTAAATGTTTCTTCAGTAACGCTAACATCTTTTGCAATACTTGTTATTCCAACTGTTACTGTAAATGTGTAAATTACTTTTGTATCTTCTTCAAAATTTTCTAAAGATATACTTTTTTCTTCTTTTTCTACTGTTTCTTCTGATCCATCTTTATTAGTTTTTGTAACTGTATTTACGTCTTCTTCCTCATCTTCTAAACTTGCATTAGAATCAGCCGCATCTAGATCATCAATCATAGCTTTAAAGCTATCTTCTAATAAAATTGAATCAACATTACCTTCTAGTAGTTCTTCTCCCATTTCTTGAAGATTTTCATAAGGTACTAATGTTATACCTTCATCTAGATCTTCTATTGCTTTTATAGATTCATTCATTCCCTCTGCACCATTATTTAAATAGCCCATTGTTTTATTTTCTAAGTCTTCAATTTTGTCATATTCACTGTCTACTTTAACTATAACTGAAAAATTCAATGTTTTATATCCTCTATCTAAGCCTTGTAAAAAGTTCATTCCATTTCTAAATACAAGAGCTCCATAAATAAAAACAAAAGATATAACTAAAGCAAGTAAACCTGTAAGCGTTTTTAATGCTCGATTTTTTTTGTTTTTTATTAAAACTATAATTTCAACCACATTAATTACAACTATTACAGCTAAAAGTACTGCTATGTATTTTAGAGGTAAAATGTTACTTTTAATAGATTCATACATTAGATATAATGATGAAAGTATTAAAATAAATCTGCAAACTAAACCAAATTTTGAAATTTGTTCATTTGCTTTTTTCCCATTATTTTTAGATTTAGTCTTAGTTTTATTTTCTTTATCCCCTTCGTAAGCTTCATGTTTTCCCATGATAGTTTCTCCTTTTATTTTTATATTTATTATTTCTAATATTAATATTTTACATCACTTCGACTATATAGTCTATATTTTTCCTAAATTTTTTTCATTATTTTGTATACGGATACTATCGATTCCGTAAATTACATATCCGATAATAATAAAAATCAAGCTAATTATAATAATATTTCCGCAAACTTCTTGTTTCCCTAGGAGATTATAATCTAAAAATGAATAAATATATTTTCCAATTCCTATATTTAAATTTTGACTCAAATTATAATTACCTTGTATATAAACAAATATTATATATAAGTATGGTAATATCGTCCAAAGTAATGGATCATATATTTTAAATCTCCTTTTTTTATCAAATAATAACCAATCAAAAATAGTGATACATGGAATTATATAGTGTAAAATAACATCAATTATCTCAATTTTTCTAGTAGGATCTTCCTTAAGTGCAAAAGGTATTAATATAAAATGATATACACTCATTGTAAGAATTATCGAAATAGTAATCTCTCCTTTTAGATGTGATGAAATACTAGTATATCCATATGTTCCGTATTTTTTTATATCAGCAAATGTTTTTATACTAAGTACTATAAACATAATTATACAAAGTAAGTTACTTATTGTAGTAAAATATAAAATGTTTTCAAATCTTTTTTCTTCACTAAAAATGCCAAACTGAAATATAATAGTAATTATTCCTATAAAAGCAGCCAATATCCTATATATGGCTGCTATTTTTCTATTATTTATATTCATTTTTTCTCCTTTATACTTATAAACAAATTATTTCTAGTTTTCTAGTCCGAAACTGATAAAAATAGCATTATTAATCTTATTCATTAAATTACTATCATCTATATGACCTATTTTTTCCCTTAATCTACTTTTATCTATTGTTCTAATTTGTTCAGTAAGTACTATAGAATCAGATTTTAGTCCTCCACTATTTGTACCTATCTGTATATGTGTTGGAAGCTTATTTTTTCCAGTTTGAGAAGTAATCGCTGCTGCTATTACTGTTGGACTATATTTATTTCCTGTATCATTTTGCACGATTAAAACTGGTCTTATACCTCCTTGCTCTGATCCTATTACAGGACTTAAATCTGCATAATACATATCTCCTCTTTTTATAGTCATATATTTTCACTCCTAATATTCTATATAGAAATTGTATAAGTATCCTTTAAATATTACTTAGATTTTAATTTCAATTATAATAAATTAATAACTTTTTAATTTAATAACTAAAAATATAATTAAAAACTTATATTAATTAATTAATTGTTATTTCTTTATATAATATGTAAATTGTCCTGTTTTTGTTTATATCATTTATCTCTAGTTTTTCTATTTTTCCTGTATTTTTATTAATATACAAGTTTTTATATGCAACTTTTTTATTTGAAATATCATTTAATTTTATTTTTATAATATAATAATTTTCATTTTCTATAATTTCTTTTTGATTTGTGTTTTTATATTCTTCTATGAAAGTCGTTAAAAATAAATTATTTTCTAATAAAAAATCACAAGACTCATATATCTTTTCTAATTTCAGTTTATTATTTTTTATAATTACTTTATTATCTATATGTTCGATTATCATTAATTCATTATTTTCATATTCTGTTTCCTGATATGAATAATTATTTTTACATCTTTGTTTTATATTATATTTATTTTCATTTTTATTACTTTTAACTGTTACTTCAACTTCTGCATTATACTCATTAATATTTAAAATATATTCACTTACATTTTCTATATTTTTAATACTAATAGTATTATTTCCACTTTTTAAAGTTTTATAATTAAATATTAAAAAAATACTTGAAAAAATTATTATTAAAATAATAAAAAAAATAATTGTAATAAAAACTTTTCTGTTCACTAAAACCACTCTTTCTGTTTTTATTACAATTTTATGAATTACAAATATAAATATTATTGATTACTTTGTACTATTTTTATTATATAAAAAACTCTTTAACTGCTTTTATAAAATCTTCTGATTTTTCTATTTTATTTACTTCACATTTAAATTTACTAGCATCTTTCATGTTTTTAACATACCAAGCTGCATGTTTTCTTATTTCTCTTACTGCTGTATATTCACCTTTTTCTTCTAATAATAAATTAAAATGTTTTATAATTGTTGCTAGCTTTTCTTCATTAGATTCAGATGGAAGATTTTCTCCTGTTTCTAAATAATGAATTATATGTTTAAAAATCCAAGGATTACCAAGTGTTCCTCTTCCTATCATTATTCCGTCTACTCCTGTTTTTTCAAACATCTCTTTTGCAGATATGCCATCTATAACATCACCATTTCCTATAACAGGGATATTTACCGCTTCTTTCACTCTTTTTATTAAATCAAGATTTGCTTTTCCAGAATAAAATTCTGACCTAGTTCTTCCATGGATAGTAATTGCTGATGCCCCACTTTTTTCAATTATTTTAGCAGCTTCTTCTGCTACTATAGTATTTTCATCCCAGCCTGTTCTCATTTTAACTGTTACTGGAACTTTTGAGACTGAAACTACACTTTTTACTATTTTTTCTACTAAATCTAAATCTAATAAAAGTTTACTTCCGTCTCCATTTTTAACAACTTTTGGTGCAGGACATCCCATATTAATATCTAATAATTCTGATTTTCCATCTAAGATTTTAGTAGCAGCCATCATAACTTCAGGATCATTACCGAATATTTGAATTGATACTGGTCTTTTTTCTCCTTCCATATTTAGCATTTTCATTGTTTTTTCATCATTATAATAAACTGCTTTTGCGCTTACCATCTCTGTTTCAACTAAACCACAATTATTTTCTTTACACACTTTTCTAAAAGCTAAATCTGTAATTCCTGCCATTGGTGCAAGTAATATATTATTTTCTAATTCTACATTTCCTATCTTTAATTTCTTTAAATACATCGTCTTCCCTCATTTTTGTTATTTTTACTTTGTTTTTATTTTTAAAGAGTAAGCACTTTTGCTTACTCTTTAGTACTTTATCTATTATATTATTCTATAAATATTGCTTTTTGTCTTCTAGAACTAATATTTAATAAAAGTCCTATACATATAAAATTAGTAAGTAATGAACTACCACCATAACTTACAAAAGGAAGTGGAACACCTGTTATTGGCAATAGTCCCATTGCCATTCCTATATTCTCTATCATATGAAAACATAATATTCCTGCAATCCCAATAGCTATATATGATCCTATATTATCTTTTGCAGTCTTTGCAATAAATATAGCTTTTGTTATTAGAACTACATATAAGATAATTATTGCTGCAGACATTACAAATCCCATTTCTTCTCCAATTGCTGAAAAAATAAAGTCTGTTGTTTTAGGATGTAAATATCCAAGTTGTGTTTGATTTCCTTGGAAAAGTCCCATTCCAAAAAGTCCACCTGCTCCGATCGCAAGTTTTGATTGAATAACATTATAACCCGCTCCTCTTGGATCTGATTCTGGGTTTAAAAATATTTCTATTCTAGAAAGAGCATGTGGTGGTAAATTTGAATAAATTATTGGTGCTAAAATTGCAATCAATATTAATGCACCAAATATATATTTTTTATTAATTCCTGCTGCAAAAATAATAAATAACATTGCAAATATATATGCTGCTGCCGTACCATAGTCAGGCTCTAAAATAATAAGAAAAATTGGTACTATTGCAATTAATAATACAAGTCCTAATTTCCATGGTTTATTTATTTCTTTTTTTCCTTTAGCTTGCACAATATTTAATGTATATGTCATAAACAGTATTGTAGCAATCTTTGCAAACTCTGATGGTTGAAAAGAAAAGAACTTTATATCAAACCAGCTTCTCGCACCACTTATTGGCTCTGTAAATAATACTATTACAAGTAAAAATACAAACACACCATACATAAATGGAGCAAATTTAGTAATTGTATCATAATTAATTATAGTTGCAGCTATTAAAAAAGGAATACTTATTCCGAAAAAGATTAATTGTTTAAAAAACTCATCATGTCCTGAATTAATAGTAGTTGAAAATAAAGCAATTAACCCTATAATAAATAGCATTATGCTACAGAAAAGTACTCCCCAGTCCATATTCTTTAATATTTTACTTTTCATTATAAAACTCCGATTTAAATTTAATCCTATATAAAAATTATAGTTTTATTTATCATCTTTTTTCTCATCTTCGTCTTCTTCATCATCTGCAAATCTAACTACTACTTCAGCTTGTTCTTCATTTGTATCTTCATTACTATTTTCATATCTATCATCAGTGTAATTATCATTATTATAGTCATTTTCATCATTATCGTAATTATCGTTTGAATAATTATCATCTACTTCTTCATCTGATTGATATCTATTATCATCATAATCAT
>CALWZY010000017.1 GCA_944386155.1 uncultured Clostridia bacterium
AATTTTCCCATAAACACATTAGGCTCTATTTCTTTTTTAGCTACCATATCTAGACCCTTTTCCCAACTTGCTGTAAGATCTGGGTTTAACATATCTGGCATTGATAATTTTACAATATCATATATTGCTTCACCTTTTTGTGTTGGAGTTATAATTTGTGTTTTATTATTTATTTGAATATAACTAATTCTTTCCAATTTTTTTATAATCTCCGCCCTTGTTGCACTTGTTCCGATTCCTGCACCTTTAATCTGTTCTCTTAAAGCCTCATCTTCTATTAACTTTCCTGCATTTTCCATAGCAAGAATAATAGATCCTGAATTATATCTTGTAGGAGGTGAAGTCTCTGCATCTTTTATTTCATAATTTAAAACATTTATCTCCTCATTTTTCTTAAGTTTATTTAAAATTGCAGAATTATTTTCTTTAGAATCATCATTAGTATCATCTTTCTTCTCATCTTTATTTGTTTCTTTACTATCTAAAACATCATTTTTAAGTACTTCTAAATACCCCTGATTTACACAAACTTTGCTATTACAAAAAAACGCTTCTCCTTCTATACTAATCGTAACTGAAATTTTATTATATTCTGCAGGAGGATAAAAAATACTTAAGAATCTTTTTACTATTACTTTATATACATTCTTTTTTAATTCTTCTAATTTATCATAATTTTCAAAACCTTGACCTGTTGGAATAATAGCATAATGATCTGTGATTTTCGAATCATTTACATATTTAGTTTTAACTAAATTTGTAGAATACTTTTCAGATATCATTTTATTTAAAATATTTTGTACTTCTTCATCTTTAAAGTTTTTTACTAAACCATTTAAATTTTTAGAAATTTCTTTTGCAACAGCAGTAGATAATACTCTAGCATCAGTTCTAGGATATGTAACTAATTTCTTCTCATATAAATCTTGAATTATCTCTAAAGTTTCATCTGGCTTAATTTTAAATCTTTTTGTACATTCATTTTGAATCTCTGCTAAATTAAATAAAAGTGGTGCATTTTCTTTTTGTTTTGTTTTTTTAACCTCTTTTACTATAGCCTTTTTATTTTCTAAAGACTTTATAAAATCTTTTGCATCATCTATTTTTTTAAATCCTGTATCATTATATAATTTAACAGAATCTTTCATTTTAGATGTGTCTGTTACTTTCCATTCAGCTTTAAAAGAATTATTGTTTTCTCCAAATTCTCCTACTATTTTATAATATTTAGTTTTAACGAAATCTCTAATTTCTCTTTCCCTTGAAACAACCATTCCAAGTACGCAAGTCATCACTCTACCAACAGAAATGCTAACTCTTTCTTCTGAAAGATCTTTTGCAAGTCTTCTTCCAAATATTATAGATAATAATCTAGAAAAATTAATTCCTATTAAATAATCTTCTTTAGCTCTTAAATATGCAGAATCTGATAAGCTGTCATATTCAGATAAATCTTTAGCTTCTCTAATGCCTTTTAGAATTTCTTCTTCTGTTTGAGAATCAATCCAAACTCTCTTCATTTTTGCATTTGGATTTGGATGAGCCATCATAAAAACTAACCTTTGTATATACTCTCCTTCTCGTCCTGAGTCTCCTGCATTATAAATAACTTCTATATCTTCTCTATGCATTAAATCTTTTATTATATTATATTGATTTGCAACTTGTGGTATTATTTCATATTTCCACTCTTTTGGTATAAAAGGTAATGTTTCTAATCTCCACCTCTTTAAATTTTCATCATATTTTTCAGGGTATGACATTGTAACTAAATGTCCAACACACCATGTAATAATCCACTCATCTGATTCTAAATATCCATTTTTTCTAGTTGCATTTATTTTAAGTGCCTTTGCAAACTCCATTGCTACACTTGGTTTTTCCGTTATAAGTAATTTTTTTGCCATAATACCTTCCTCTTATTTTTCTAAATTATATATTATATAAAAAATCATTTCAAGGCAAAATAAAACACAATCATTTCTGATTGTGTTTTTATTATTTATTATTTATTATTTTAATATAATCATTAATTATTTATCAGCATCTAATTTTTTATAATTTACAAATGATATTACTCCTAAAACTATAGCAATAATGATTAGTGGTAATACATAATCTTCTGTTCCTGTATATGGTACATCATCATCTGAAGTATCATTTGTACCAATCATATTTTCAATTTCATTTATAAAATTATCATCTGCTGGAGCATCATTTGTTGTATTTAATCCGTTAGTAGTAAGTGAATTTCCAGGAGTATTTGTTGTATTTTGTCCTGGATTTAATCCTCCTCCTGATGATACATCAGAAATTTGAACTGTAGTAGAAATATCTGTTCCTGGAATTTGATCAGCATCATTTGAAGCAGTAATTTCTGTTAGTCCTATTGTAGCACTAGAAGCTGATACTTCTGATTTTGCTCTTAATGTTATAGTTCCTATATTTTGTTCTGTTGTAACAAGTCTTGTGTTTTCAAATAACATCTTTTTAGTTGATTGATCATAACTTACTGTCCAACCATTATCTTGAGATGCTTCAAAACTTGCTTGTGTAACTTCCTCAAACACTTCTGTATCATAATTTAAAACTGCTGAAAAATTAAATAATCCATTTCCAGCATCTATTCCAGATAACTTTATAGTTACAACTACTGAATCTCCTTTTGCAACTGAAGTTTTATCTGGTACTAAACTGGTCGTATAAGAATAACCAAATACATTAATTGCCATTAAATAGATTAAAACTAATCCAATTACTAAAACTATACCTAGTTTCTTTCTCATTTTCATAAACATCTTCTCCTTTTTTCACATACATATATATTATACAACACAAAATCTTGTTTCGTCAATATTTTTCGGTAATTTCGCGGATTTTCATGTTTTTTATTTGTATTTTTTTATTTTTACTAACAATTTCTTAATAAAATGAGCTTTTAGCACTTTTATAATATGATTTTTAATTAAAATTGTCCCCTATTTCTTTAGCGTATTTTATATATATATAATAATAAATACAAGACATAAATTTTAATTATTTGAATTATTACACTTAATATGTGTTTTCATTTACTACGGCGTCATTTATTTGCAGATTATATTAATAAAATATTATATATTAATATCTTTTTTGTTACATGAATTTTCATATCATAAAAATGATTTGCTTTTAACTATTAATACATTAAGTTCAAAACTATGTAATATTTTTGTAATCAAAATATTACATAGTTGTTATATATTTTTGTTAAAGAAAATTGTACAATTATAGTATCTATTGTGATAAGAGGGAGAAATTATGGGGATTAATTATCTTTTGAAAAAGGAAGGATTAGAAGAAATAGAAAAGTTAGACACTATGCATATTAACACAATAGCAAAAAATATTTCTGAAAAGTTATGTGATTCTTTTCCTGAACTTCATCTTGATCAAAGTGATTTATTTGTTTCAATATCTAGACTAGATATGTATACGGCAAAAATGCCAGATAATAACGCTAGTGCTAAATATGTTTATAATAAAAATGAAATTTACTTTAATAAAAATCTAGATTTAAATGATATAGATACTTTAGCAATTCATGAATGTATACACTGTCTTCAAGAATTATATGATACTAAAGGTAGACTAGTAAGACTTGGTTTATATGATTTAAATTCTAAAGTAGGGCTTGCTCTAAATGAAGCTGCAACACAACTTATGGCTTCAGTTGCAACAAAAAGTGATGTAGATTCTGCTACATATTATGGAATAACAATTAATTCTATAAGCCCAATATATTATCCTTTAGAATGTGCTATATTAAATCAAATGATGTATTTTACAGGAACTTATCCTTTATATCATAGTACTTTGCTAAGTAATGACATTTTTCAAAATACATTTTCTTCAATCTCTAGTAAAGAAGTATATTTTGAAATTTCAAAAAGATTAGATAAACTTCTAAATGTTGAAACAGAAATATCTAACCTTTCATATAAAATAAGCACATTTGATGGAAATGAAGAAAAATTAAAATATTTAAATAAACAAGTAGAAAATAAGAAAATATATATACAAAAACTATTTTTATCTATACAAGATTTAATTATTGACAAGTGTTTTACAAAAATGTTTAATGAAATTAATTCTTTTAATGATATTAGAGAATTTCAAAATATGCTTTATAATTTTAAAGATTTAATTGTAACAACACCAGATTACACTTTTTATAATAATTTTTATTGTAACATGATGAAAGATGTTGCTTTTAAAAGAGATCAATTAATAAAATATGGAAGCATTATAGATATAAATATTCCAAAACAATCTCTAGCTTTAGTTCCTATAAAAACAACCACATCAAAACTTGGAAAATTAAAAGAATTAATAGATACTTTAACGTCATTTATATTCGGAGATTAATTAACTATATTTTAGTATATTTAGTTAGAATCTATTTAAATAATAAAAACTTTATATAATAAAAAACGAAACTATTATAATAATAACTATTTTAGTTTCGTTTTATTTTTATCTTCTATCATTATATTTAAATTATTATTTGCATTGCTTATTTTTTTAGATTACATATTTTCTAATCTATTTCTAGCTTCTTTTAAATCATTATAAAAATCAATTTTCTTTTTCTCATCTCTCAAAAGTGCTGCTGGATGAAATGTTGGCATATATAGTATTCCTTTTTTCTCTATCCATTTTCCTCTAGAAGAAGTTATAGAATATTCGTTTCCAAGTATTGCTTTTAAAGCTACACTTCCAAGTAATACAATTATTTTAGGTTTTACTAAAATAACTTGATTTCTTAAATAATCTAAACATGCCATCTCTTCATCTTTTTCTGGATTTCTATTATTAGGAGGCCTACATTTTACAACATTTGCTATATATACATCATCTCTATTGATTCCTAAGGCATCAAATGCAGCATTCATTAACTTTCCAGCTTTTCCTACAAAGGGAATTCCTTGAATATCTTCGTCTGCACCTGGCCCTTCTCCAATAAGCATTAAGTCTGCATTTTTGTTTCCGCAACCAAATACTATATTATTTCTATTACTGCATAACTTACACTTATTACACCCTACTATTGAATTTTCTAATTCTTCAAAACTATTATACATATTCTTACATCCTTTAATTATTAAAATTTATAAACAAATTATAGCTGTTCCACCTGTAAATAATTTACCTTCTACTCTGTATGATCCTATTATATCACTATTACATACACTGCATAATCCAGAATCAATTATATTATTTTTATTAATTCCTTTATTCATAAGTAAAATATTATTTAAATGAACTGTATCTATATAATATTTTCCTTCTTTTTTTCCATCGAAAATTATTTCATCTAATTTTCCTGTAAACTTAAATTTTTCTTCAAACATATCTTTAACATCACTTCCCACTTCAAAATGACATTTTCTAATACTTGGACATATAAACACAAATATATCTGAAATATTAGATTTATAAGTATTTACCATTTTCTCTATTGCATTTTCTATTATTCTTAGATATGTTCCTTTCCATCCAGAATGAATACTCCCTACTACTTTTTTTACTGGATCATATAACAAGTATAAAATACAATCTGCATTTGTAGTTGCAAGAGATATTCCTTTTTTATCAGTAAGCACTCCATCTACATCTTTTAATTCTTCTGTTTTATAAAACTTATCAACACATTTTACAACATTTGTGTGTGTTTGATCAGGTCTTACTAAATTATCATAATTTAAATTTAATTCTTCACACAAAACTTTATAACTTCTATCTGGAATAGATATATCTCCATGATTCTTAAAATTATATCCTTTATTTTTTAAAGTATATGCATGTTTAATTCCAAATTCATTTAATTTTCTAAATTGTAGATACTCTAGATTCTTCCCCTTTATATGAATAATATCACTGTTTGATAAATCCATAGATTCACCTCCTTGTTAATCTATAAAGTTTCTTGGAACTCTTTTAGATATTGTAGATATCATTTCATATGTAATACCATTACTTGCTTTTGCATATTCTTCTAAAGTAATATTTTCATTATCAAATATAATTACTTCATCACCTATATTTGCATCTATGTCAGTTACATCTGCCATAAAAGAATCCATGCAAACATTTCCTATAATAGGAACTCTTTTTCCATTTATACTTATACTCCAAGAATTTGATAGACATCTTCTAAATCCATCTGCATATCCGAACTGGAATAGTTGCAACTTTTGTTTTTCTTTTAGTTATAAAACTTCTACTATAACCTATACTAAAATTCTCTGGAACTTCTTTTAAAAGTGTTATTTTTGAATAAAACTTTGTAATTACAGGTTTTAAATCGATTTTACTTTTAAAAGAATCATCTGGATAATATCCATAAATTATAAGTCCTGGTCTTACTAAATTATATTTTTCATCATTGAAATTAAGTATTCCAGTAGATGCCTCAGAATGAATATATCTAATTGTACTTACTTTTGACTTTGCAATTTCTACTGCTATATCAAATGATTTAAGCTGCTTTTTTGTATACTCTGGATCAATATCAGCTGAAGATAAATGCGTATATATTCCATCTATTATAATATTAGGATATTTTTTTATTTTATCTATATATTTTTCTGTTCTTTTAGGATGTACACCCGTTCTTCCCATACCAGTTCCTATTTCAATATGTACTTTTACTTCTTCTTTAAATTTTCCTAAGTCATCTACAAAATGATCTGAACTTATTCCCACTATTAAATTATTATCAATAATCTTTTCTATTTCTTCTGTATCTGGTTGATTTAAAACAAAAATATCTTTTTTATATCCTATTTTTCTTAAAAAAACACCTTCATCTACTATAGCAACTGCAACAATATTAAAGTTGTTTAAAAAATCTAATCTTTCATTTAAATAACTTCCATATGCATTTGCTTTAATTACTGGCATTATAGTAATATTATTTCCTACAAACTCTTGAATTTTAGAAATATTATACATAGCATTTTTAATACTAACATCTACTTTAGTAGGTCTAGTAATTTTATCATCTTTAAATGAACTTCTTAAATTATTATTCATTTTCTTTCTCCTCTTCAATTAAATCTAATAAATAATCTTTATCATATGAATGGATATAGTTATATTCATTTCCCTTATTATTTATATTAAAACCACATATAGATTTATATTCACAATAATCACATCCTGTCTTTTTATTTAAATAATATGGTTTAATATCTATATTACCATCTAATATCTCAGAAGAAATTTCTTTAATAATCTTTTTAGCATATTTTTGAAGACTCTCAAATTTCTCTTTTGAAATAGTACTTGATCTAGAATTATTAACACTTTCGTCTTTATCTACATAAACAGGAATTGTATCTGAAAATCCTTTTTCAAGTTTTGTATCCATTGCTCTTGCAATATCTATATCAGCAACAATTAACCCTTTCATTTTATAAGCTTTTCGAATCTCAAGTTTAATTTCTTCATCTGTTAGATTTCTAGATTTATTTACTATCTTATCAATTAAATTAAAGTATAATATTCCAGCAGGATTTAGATTACTTTCCTCAGAAATTGCATCTAAATATGATATAAGTTGTATTTGGAGTCCTGCAATTACTTGATTTAAATCAATATCTTTAACAGAAGATTTATAATCTATTATTCTAACATAATCTTTACCATCAATATTTGCGATATCTGCTCTATCTATTTTACCTGTAAGCTCTACTTTTCTACCATCAGATAAATTAAGTTCAATAGGCTTATGGCTTGCATTTTCATTAAATTCTATTTCATTTCCTAAAACTCTAAATTTGCTATTTTTTAAACCATCTACTATATATGTCATAGATTCATATACAACTTTACTTAATCTCTCTGTTAAAACAATATATTTAGGAGTACTTGTAAATATATAATTTTTTGACATCTTTAATCTTTCGTCTATTATGTCATATATAATTTGCTTTAATTCATCTTCTTCTAAAGAAGAAATATCTATATTTTTATCTAGAACATAATTAAAAAATGTATCTATTATATCATGCATAAAAGATCCTGTATCAATACTTCTTATATTAAATTCTTCTGGTTCTTTTAACTTCAATCCATATTTTAAGTGAAATGAAAAAGGGCATCTTCTATATTGTTCTAACCTAGAAATACTCGTTTTCATTGTATTTCCATATAAGATTTCCACATTTTTTCTACTTATGTTACTAGAAATATTAGTGTCATCTAATCCTTTTAAAACTTTTAAAAATTTTTCTTTTTCATTAATATAATACCAATTTAAAACATCAAGCCACCAGTCATCTATTTTACCTGTTTCTAAATATTCTTTATATTTACTAATTGCATCATCAAAACTAGAGTCTTTAAGTGATATTTTAAAATCTTTTTTTATAACATCACTACTTTCTTTTATATTTTTAAACATATTTTTTATTTTTGTGATAAGAACAGAATGTCTTAAATTTTTTCCATCTTTATCGGCTACTGGATAAGATATATATAATTTATTTTCTATTCCTGAAAATATTTTATAAATATTAAACTGATTTTCATATATCTGTTCAATAGTACCTTTTGCAACATCTAATCCATTTTGCTTTAAAAACTCTCTATCAGCATCATTTAAAAAGCCTTCATTTTTAACTATACTTGGGATTACCCCATCATTCATTCCCAAAACAAATAAATATTTCACGTTATTTAATCTAGTCCTATCCATATCTCCTAATACTACTTCATCTAAAGTAGCTGGAATTGTACCAAATTCTGATTTACTAAGACCTATTTGTAAAATATTATTAAATTTGTCAAAGTTCATTTCTTCATTTTCATATACCAAAACCATCTCATCTAAAACATTATAAAACAATTTCAAAGAATTTCTATATTCAGATGCTATCTCATATAATCCTTTATTTTCTAAATCATCTGCCATTTTATAAATCATTTTAGATATATTATTTAAATTAATAAAATCAACTAACCCTTTAGCAATATCTTTAACTTTTTTAGAGTTAGATAATATATTTTTAAAGCTAAATACTAAATCAACTAGTTTTCTTCTTGATACATTTATTCTATCTTGTTTATCATTTTTCTCTTCAAAACAAAAATCTTCTTTATACCATTTATTTCCCTTTATTCCCCATTTAAGTGAATAATTTTCTAAATCATATATATCTTCTTCTTTTAAATCTACAAGTCCAGTTTTCAAGAAAGAAAATACTGACTCATAAGACCAATTTTTAGTAAGAATATTAAATAAAGATACAATATAAATCATTAATATATTATTATTAATGTCTTTTTTCTCATCAATAAATATTGGTATATTATACTCATCAAATATAGCCTTAACATTAAAACTATAATCTTCTATATTTTTTGTAATTATTCCTATTTCTTTATATCTTGCATTATTATCTCTTACTAAAGATAAAATCTCTGAAGCTACATGCTCTACTTCAGAATATGGGTTTTTAGCCATAAATATACTAATATTATCACATTTATCTAAATATTTATTAAATTTTTTAGAATATAAATTTTCTTCTAAAAATCTTAATTCCTTAGATTTTATTCTTTTATTATCTTTTAAACATATACTTTTTTCTATTTCATAATTATTATTTCTCGCTATTGCCAATAATTTATTTGCTGTCTGTTTATTAAAGTAAAATATATCAGACATATCAACTAAATCGTAATTTAATTCATCTGCACAAACAGTAATTGTAACTTTTGAAGCAATATTTATTAGTTTTTCTATAATTTTATATTCTTGAGAAGTAAATCCCATAAACTCATCAATATATATCAATGTATCATTAAACATATCTGTTTTATCTATATCATCTATTAATAAACCTAATAAATCTGACTCATCTATATATGAATTGCTTATAGTTTTGTTATATTTATCAAGTACCATTTTTATGTCATTTAACTTTATTTTTAAATATTCATCATCTGTTTTTTCTATTACACTATTAATATCATTTTCTGTAATACTATGTTTTTTAAACTCTGTAATAGAATTTAATATTAAGTCTAGATTTTTATTTGAATCATTTAAATATACAAGTTTAGACTTTAACTTTTGAGCACAAGAATATACAATCATTGCCTTACCAATTTTAGATAATCTTGCTTTAGTATTTCCTGACACTTCTGAAACAACTCTAGTTGCCATTCTGCTTAAAGTTAAAACTTCAGCATTAATTATGCTTTTTGTTCCAATAGTATTTAATAATCTTTTTTCCATTGAAAAAGAATATTGTTCTGGAACAATAATATATATTTTTTTATTTTCATTTATCTTTTCTTTTATCTCATCTAGTATAAGCTGTGATTTTCCTGTCCCGCTTCTACCATATATTAATTGTAAACTCATATTTTACTTTACCTTTCAAAATTTGATTAGATTTTATCACAAGATAAATTATATATCAATCAAATAAATAAGCTTGCCCCGGTCTTCCGGGGCAAGCTATAAAAATCACTTCCACTCATTTTGCCATAGCGATAACCGCACAGCATGTTCCACTCCCTCTATTCTCTCATACGTTTTATAAATGTCATCTCTTGTCTTTTCATCCATCAGATACATATATCTTTCGTCAATCGCCTCAAAACTTTTTTCAGTTTCCCACACAAGAATCTGCATCTTTTTAATGAAATCTTTATAGTCTCCATAATTTACAACAAGCACAAAATCTGTTCCTTCATATGAAATAACTTCAGTTTCTCCTTTAGGTTCTTTCATCCTAGCTAAAACAGTATTGTAAGCTCCGCATAAATCTCTGGCTTTTCTAAAGAAATCATCTGTCTGCCTCCAAAACCGCCTATGGTCTATGTAGGCAAGAAATGCTATAAACGCAATAAGAAGTAAAATACTGTACATTCAAATACCTCCATAAATTATTAACAGATATTAATCTAGAACGATTTTAAATCTATATAATTATAACAACTTATATTGGATTTTTCAAGAAATAGCAAGGATTTAAGACATAAATAAAAAATTAATCATTTTCTCTTCTATAATAAAATAAATATTGTTGAGCAAGTCCACATATATTACCATATAATTCATTTGCTATTTTTAATATTTCTTTTTTATTTACTTTTTCCTCATTTTCATTATGTATATATAAATCATTCATTACTCTTCTTACCCAAACATCTATTGGGAATACATCATATCTTTTCAATGAAAAAAGCATTATACAATCAGCAACTTTTGGACCAACTCCATCTAATTTTAAAAGCTCTTCTCTTATTTTTTCACTACTCTTCATTTCTTTTATTTTATCTAAATCAATCACTTTTTCTTTTATTTTTCTACATGTATTAAATACTCTAATATCTCTAAATCCAAGTCCTAAAGATCTTAAATCTTCCACAGATAATTTAGAAAGCTCTGAAACGCTCGGAAATAAATAATATTCTTTTTCATTATAAATAACTCTTCTTGAGCATTTTTTAGATAATCTTTCTATAATTCCTTTAATTCTTGGAATATTATTATTTGCAGATATTATAAAAGAAATAATACATTCAAATAAATCTTGATTAAGTATCCTTATACCATAACCATATTCAATACTTTTTTTCATATTATCATCAATTTTTGAAAGTTTATTTTTAATTTCTTCATAATTATTATTTAAGTCAAAATAATCTACTACTATTTCTTTTATGTTTCCATCTAACATTCCCTCAAAAGTAATTAGTCCATTTTCCTTTTTCACATTTAATATGCCTTGTTTAATCACTCCTGTATAACTTCCATCTTCCTCTTCATTCCATCTAAAACATTGTCCACAATCAAATATATGTTTAAGTTCAAAAGATTCCATATCCTTTATCTCATACTTTTGTTTCTCCATTTTTTACTCCTTAAATTATCATTTCTGTTTCAATTTCAATTATAATCTAATATATTAATATCACAAATCAAAAAAAATTAGTATAATAAATTATAAATTTGTTTATTATACTAATTTTTATTTTATTTAATTTTATTTTATTCAGTTTGATTTTATTTAATTTAATTTAAAATATAAAAGATTTTCTCTGCAAACTATCAATATTAATAAATTACATCATCTTGTTTTCCTCTCATAAGATATGAGAATATATCAGAACTTAATTTCATACTATTATGTCTAATTATACCTTTTGAAGATACTAATAAATCATCTTCTATTAGCTCATAATTTCCTTCTTCAATATTTTCATAATCAATTCTTACTTGATCTTTTTGTTCTTCTGTTTCATACTTTGCAAGAACTTTCTTTGATAATTTTGTATTACTTGCAATAACAACATCTATTGAATCTTTACCAAGATATCTTTCTAAAGCTTTAACATGATCACTTACACCGAAATTATCTGTTTCTCCTGGTTGAGTCATTGCATTACATATGTACATTACTTTAGCTTTTTTAGCATTATTTATTGCATCTACCATATCTTTACAAATAATATGTGGCATAACAGAAGTATACAAACTTCCAATGCTTAATATTATTAAATCAGCTTTTGCTATCGCATCAAAAACTTCTGGTAATATATGAGGATCTTCTTTATAAAATAATCTCTTATATTTTTTATTTGCTTTAGTAATTTCTTCTTCACCTTCTATTATTTCTCCATCAACAGTTTCTCCCATTAATGTTAAATAATCTTCAGAAAGTGGAAGTACAGTATGTTTTACAGCTAATAATTTGCTCAAATATTCAATACTAGTCTTTAAACTTCCTGTTTCTTTTATAAGAGATGTTAAAATTAAATTACCAAGTGCGTGACCATTTAATTCACTACAAGTAGATAATCTATATTCCATAACATCTTTAATCTCATCTGGAAGTGTAGACATATTACTTAAAACTTTTCTAATATCTCCAACAGCCGGTGTAGCAAACTCCTTTCTTAATCTTCCTGTACTGCTTCCATTATCAGAAACAGTAATTATTGCAGTAATATCAACTGGGAAATATTTTAATCCCCTAAGTAAAGTTGATGTTCCTGTTCCTCCTCCTAAAACTACAACTTTTTTATTTTTTTGCATATTCTTCATCCTTTCAATTAAATTATGCTAGAATATAATCTTTTAAAGTCTTACATTCTATTAAATTTTTAATATCTAGTTCTTGTTTAGAATATTTATTGTTTTCTCTTCTAACTCTAACTAGGATTTTAGGATTTCTTGATGCTAATCCTAACAAATCTTTAGGACTGTCATCGAAAAAAATCCCTTCTTCATATTTTAAATCTAAATTAAATTTTAAACTTGATGAAATTATAATATTGTCAAAGTACTCTGATAAACCTGATCCTTTTATTTTTGTAAGTTGATAACTTAAGTCTTCTTTTGCAACATATGTAAGAACATTTATAATATGATTTTTTTCTTTTAACTCCTTTAAAAAAGATATTACATCATCATATACATATTTCTTACCATCTAATATAATATCTTCTACTTTATCTATTAAAATACTTTCTTCTATATTATATTTTTTAGCAAAGAATTTTGCTAATTTATATATATTATAAATATTTTCTCTATTGAACATTGATTTTAGCTCATCAAAAATATCATTTTCACTTATACTTGTTTTCTTAGATATTTCATATGCTAAACCTTTTAGCATATCATTTGAAAGTCTTGAAGTTTCATATAAAGTATTATCAAAATCAAGATAATAGTTCATTTATCTCCTCCTAAATATATATTATAAATGTCATGACTAATCATATCAAATTTTATATATAAAGTCAATTAAGATAAATTGGCTAAAAAAACCTATTTTTCATGAATTTTCTTTACTTTTAAGGATGTTTTTGTTTAAAACACTTTTAAATCTTACTTTCTTTTGTAAACCCTAATCCATATACATCTATAGCATCAGATATTATCATAAATGCAGCATCATCTACTTGCTTTACAATCTCTTTTAATTTAATTAAATCTCTTTTTTTAATTACACACATGAGTATTAATTTTTCTTTATTTTGATACATTCCTTTTCCATATATTCCAGATAAACCCTTATCTAAATCATTTAAAATCTTATTTGAAATTTCAGTACTTTTATCTGAAATTATATAAACAATTTTAGTAAAATTTACACCTTCTATAAACAAATCTACTATTTTTGAATTTAAAAATATTACTATAAATGAATATAATCCTATTTCAATTTGTTTAAATACTATTAAATTCAGACCAACAATAATTGAATCTATAATAATTAGCAATTTAGAAACTTTAATATTATCTTTATAAGATAGTATTATCTGAATTAAAAGCTCTGTTCCTCCTGTAGAATTATTTGCTTTAAATATGCATGTTGTCCCTATTCCAATTATTACACCACCATATATAGCAGATAATAATATATCATCTATATTTAAAAACAAATTCATATTTTCAAAAAAATTTATACAAAAAGAAAGTAACCATGTTGCAAACATAGTCTTAAAAAAGAAATATTTTCCTATTCTAAAAAATCCAATAATTAATAAAGGAATATTTAATATCCATATAACAGTCCCTAGCTTTAGATTAAATAAATAATATGTTATAGTCGCAATTCCACTAAAACCTCCAGCTGATATTTTTAAAGGAAGCAAAAAGAATACTATTCCTGCTGATATAAATATGCATCCTATTATGGAAAATATAATATCTTTTAGAATTATTATATTTTTTCTTTTTAAATTTCTAATCATAAAAAGCACCCATATTTATTATGAGTGCTTTTCAATCTTCTATACATATTAAATCTATTTTATTTTTTATCATCATCTAAAAAATCTTTATATCTTTTAGCAACTTTTGTTTTAATTCTTCCTTTTTTCATTTTATTACTTTGAATAACTTTTATATCGACATCATAAACTTCTTTAATTTTTTCTATATTGCTTCTTTTATATCCTACAATATTATTAACATCTTGTGGATTTGCAATTATTTCTACTTCTTTTACTTTATTTTCATAAGATTTTATTTTTTCTGAAATTACATCATACATCATTTCTGTATCTACTAGCTGTCTAAAAGATTCATGATATGGTCCTGCTACTACTTCACTTGCAACATTTTTATTTGGATCTGATATTGTATCTGTACTTTGAAGTCCTATTCTAATTACAGTAATCTTCTTTTTATCAAAGAAATAACATAATTCTTTACATCTACTTACAGCTTGGTTTACTTCTAGTGGTTCATATTCACCATTTTTATAATCCTCTAAAAGAGCTGTTCCTTTAATTACAAGTACAGGATAAATTCTAACAATTTTAGGTTTTAATTTTGCTAAATCTTTTGCAGTATTTAATTCATCTAAAAGTGTACTTTCTGGAAGTCCAACCATCATTTGATGTCCTAATGTAAATCTATATTTTCTAATTAATTTAGATGCTTTTTTCACATCTTCAAAAGTATGTCCTCTTTTTACTTTAGAAAGGATATAATCATTACTTGATTGAACTCCAAGTTCTATTGTTTTTACATGATATTTTTTTAGCATTTTTAATATATCTTTACTAATATAATCTGGTCTTGTAGAACATCTTATTGAATTTACTTTTTTTCTTTTTATATATGGCTGTACTGCTTCTAAAAGTTCAATTTGTTTCTCTTTAGGAATTCCTGTAAAACTGCCACCAAAAAAAGCAACTTCAACATAATTTTCTTTATCTTTAAAATTACTTAAATACATATCTATTGTATCTTTAACATCTTTTGGAGTTACTTCTTTTATCTGTCCGCTAATAGATTTTTGATTACAAAAAGAACAATCATTCTTGCAACCTAGATGTGGTACAAATATTGGTATAATATATTCTTTTTTCATGATTCTCCTTTCTACATGTTAGTTAATGCATTTTTTGCAGCATCCATTTCTGCTTGTTTTTTATTTTTTCCCATACCTTCAGCAAGTTTCTTATTATCACATACAACTTCAACTATAAAAACTTTTTCATGATCTGGACCTAGTTCTTTTAATACATTGTACTTAATTGAAACATCTCCATGAACTTGAAGTTTTTCTTGAAGTACAGTTTTATAATCTTTATCTCCGACATGCTTTGTAGATTCATCTATATATTCTCTTAAATTGTCAATTATAAATTTTTCGGCATTTTCTAATGAACTATCTAAATATATAGCTGCAATCAAAGCCTCAACAGCATCAGACATAATTGCTTCTTTGCTATTTTTAGAAGCTCTTTCACTTTTACCTAAATATAAAAAATCACTAAAATTATGCCTTTTAGCAATTACAAATAAACTCTTTTCACAAACTACATTTGCTCTAACTTTAGTCATTTCTCCTTCAGATAAATTAGTATAATTATTATATAAAAATTTACTAACTACAAACTCTAAAATACTATCTCCTAAATACTCTAACTTTTCATTACTGTCTACTTTATTTTCATAAGCATATGATGTGTGAGTTAAAGATTTTTTTAGCAAATTCCTATTGTTAAATTTATACCCTATATTTGCTTCAAATTGCTCTAAATTCATTTTTTCACCTCCAACACATAAAATTATATACCTTTACCTAAAAAAAAGCAAATATCCTAAAATAAAAATAATCACCTAGCAATCTAGGTGACTACTTTTATTAAAGCATATATTATACGTTTTCTTTAATATATTCTACAACGTCTCCTACTGTTGCAACTTTTTCAGCGTCAGCGTCTGGTATTTCTATATCAAACTCTTCTTCAAGAGCCATTACTAATTCAACTATATCTAAAGAATCAGCTCCTAAGTCATCTATGAAAGATGCTTCCATTGTTACAGATGCTTCTGCAACACCAAGTTGTTCAACAATAATTCCTTTTACTTTTTCAAAAACTTCTTCAGTACTCATTAGTACACCTCCCCTTTAAATTTATAACTTGTTTGTATTATTATTAGTCTATGTATTATAAAATGTCAAGCATATTTTTTAATTTTTATTTAAATTTTCAAACTCTTCTATCATTTTGTCTACAGCTTTGTTTTTTACAAATTTTTCAGCTTGTTTAATTGTAAACTCAAATAATATTTCATCACTACTTCCATGAGCTTTTACAACTGGTTTTTTTACTCCTAAAAATAAAGCTCCACCATAAGACTTATAATCCATTGCTTTTTGAAGTCCTTTTATAGCTGGAAGTGATGGAATAGCTGCAATCTTAGTTACAGTATTTTTCAAGAAATTTTCTTTTAGGCTTACTTTTACAAGTCTACCTACTCCTTCTACTGCTTTTAAGAATATATTTCCTGTAAATCCATCTGTTACTATTGCATCTACATTTCCTGAAAAAGCATCTCTTCCTTCTATATTTCCAATAAAATTAATTCCAAGCTCAGGTGATTTTTCCTTTAATAATTTATATGATTCTTTTGTTAAATCATTACCTTTTGTTTCTTCTGTTCCTATGTTTAGCAATCCTATTGCTGGTTTTTCAATACCAAATGTATTTCTTAAATAAATTGATGACATTTGTGCAAATTGTAATAAATTAATTGGTTTACAATTCGTATTCGCACCAGAATCAATTAATAAAAGTTGGCTATGGTATGCTGGAAGAATTCCAGCTAATGCTGGTCTATCTATTCCTCTAATTCTTCCAACTAATAGTGTTGCACCTGTAAGCAAAGCTCCAGAATTACCAGCAGAGATAAATACATCTCCTTCTCCTTCTTTAAGCATTTTAAATCCAACTACCATTGAAGAATCTTTTTTATGCTTTATTGCATGTGTTGGAATATCTTCCATTTCTATTGTTTCTGTTGTATGTTTTATTTTTAGTCTTTCTGAAATATCTTCTAATTCTTTTCCGTAATATTCTTTTACTTTTTCTCTAATTATATTCTCATTTCCTACAAGAATTACTTCTGCTTCGATTTGATTAATTGCTCTTACAGCACCTTTAATAGTTGCCTCTGGAGCATTATCTCCTCCCATTGCATCTAAAAGTATTTTCATTGTTTAGCCCCCTAGTACATTTAAATATACAATTATTTTATTATGCACACTAAAAAAAATCAATAGTAATTTTAGAAAATAAATTATATTTAAAATCCAAAATTACTATTAAATGTATTTATATATATTAAATAATTTTTTTAATTTTGTCAACTTTTAAAAATTGCTTAATTTAATTAAGAAAATCCACATTATACACTAAAAAATAATATAAATTTAAGAAGTTATCTTTCATCTCCTGATTGTCTTCTATACTCTCTTCTTGATTTAGGAAGATCTCTAGTTCCTTCATCATCAAAAGTATATTCTCTCGTTTGTCTTTTATTTCTTTTCTTGTCTGTATTTGTCTTTCTTGCATTTTCAGCAACATCTAAAGCTGTATCAGCAATAATAGCTCCTTTTAAAATATCTCCAATCACTTCTGTACTCCTTTCCACAGTAGGATTTACTACAGTTTCATTTACAGTTTTTACTGTATCTACAGTCTTTGATACAGTTTCATAATGACCTTCAACGTCAACTACTGTTTTTATAATATCATCTACTTTAACTCTTTCAGTTATTCCTGGGACTAAATCAGAAAGTTTAGTCCAGAATCTATCACCAACTGCAACATATAGATTACTTAATGTATCTACATCTACTGTTCCATCATTTACAGCATTTACCAACTCATCTACTGTTATATTTTGTCTTAGTACTCCAGAATCTAGCATATCTGCTGCGAAAGTACCATCTGTTAATGTTGGAGCCCTTAGTCCGGCAGTATCAGATAATCCATGTCCTCCGCTTCCAACTGAATTAAATATGGCAGTAATTTTTTCATCTCCAGATAAAGTATAAACTTCTGGCAATCTTTCTCCTCCATATACCGAATAAAATCCTGTAACCTGTTTTCCACTGTTTGAAGCCATAAGTTCATCAAGTGTTCTCGACTTATTGATAACATCATCATATACTGGCATAGTCTCTGTTTTATATGTTGTAGGTACCCATTCTTCTGTTGTTATAGTCTCAGTACTTGGAACTTCAACTTGTCTTGTTATTTTACTATGTTCTAAAATCCAATCATGAATCTTAGGGCCAATGTATTTTACAGCTAATCCCTTTGCAAACCCTTTAATTACTGTAGTTCTTAATGTATTTACTTCTTTACTTGCAATAGCATGTTGCTTGTCATCTACTGCATCTGTTTGCTCTGAAGCAATAGGACCATTATTTACTAAAGAATTTAAATTATCTCTTGCATTTTGCAAACTATTTCTTTTAGAAGTAATTGCATTTTCTACATCTATTCTATTTGAAGCTCCTGGATTTCTCCTTAAAGAATCTTCTAGTCTTCTTATCTGCGTTTCAAATTCTCTTATCTGAGTATTTAATGCATTTATTAATACTGTATTTCTTTCCTGATTAATAATATTTTGCTTAATATCTGCAGCTCCTGCTCTTAAGACAGCTTCATTTCCTTCTTTAGCTCTAAATAAAGCTTTAAATCTTGCTTCTATTGCATTTCTAAATGGATGTCTTACAGGATTTACACTTGCAGGATTAGGAGATGATGCTCTTAATCTTTCTGTTTCATCTTCGTCTCTTTGTCTTGCAACATCAGCAAAATAATCTCTTCTAGCTACCATTCTATGATAAACATTATTTTTATATGGAGAAGCATCTCTTCCTCTTGTAATTAATCTATGTAACGGTTGAGCAACATTTCTTCCTATAAATCTGTATACTGGTGCAAAAACGTTTCTTACAAATATTCCGGCATTTAATACTACTCTTCCAGCATTTCTTAGTAGTCCTGTTTGTCTTGGGATATATGGCATAGTTTCACCATACTTTCCAAGTGTTGCTAAATCACTTTGCGTATATTCGTGTTGATTAAATGTATGATTTCTAGTTTCTATATATTCTTTATCATTATCATATGTATGACTTGTTCCATTATATACAGATGTATCTCCTGCATCAAATCTTGTCATTCTTTCAAGTGCAGATTTATATCCATCTAAAAGTAAGAATTTTTCATCATCTTCTCTTTCAGGATAATCTCTAATTGTTCTATATGTTATTCCACCACTTGTAGTATCAATCTCATTTGATTTAAATCTTTCAGATCTTTCTAGATACTCTCTTTCATAATCTTTATCTCCATAGAATTTAGCAAGCATATCATCTCTTCTTCTTAGATATTCGTTTTCAATTCTATCATTATCTAAAGTATAAGTTAAACTAGGATCAGATGGTATATCTATTTCTTGAGCTGTAAAATCAAATCTTTTTGAAGAAGCTCTATTTATTGCATCTTGAAGTACGGCTCTATCATAATCATCTCTTTCTACATTCTCTAAGTTTTGTGTAAATACTTCTTCGTGCCTAATAAAATTATTTTGCCCTAAAAGCATCCATCTAAAATCATCTCGTGATGATGTAGCACGACCTTTTTTAGCATCCCATGTTAAATCAGTATTGTACCATTTTCCATTACCATGCTCATCTTTTATTTCGACTTGATTCCATGCATGACCTGTATTATCATTTCCTGTTTCACAATTTCCTGTTACAAGTCTTGATCTTATTCCTACTAGTGAAAGTGCATTTCTTAAAATATCAGCATATCCTGCACAAACAGTTTTTCCCTCTATAATACCTTCTTTAAGATTTCTGCACTCATTCATTCTTCTAGAATAATATAAAGCACTTGTTTTATCATCATGTCTTATTGCATCATGGTCATAAGAAATTGAATCTGCAAGTCTAGTATAAATAGTCGTAAATTTATCTAAATCTGAATCAGCTGGATTAATTCCTCTTACAACTCTATCTAATGTATCTCTAATATATATATACTCTGCTTGTGAATATGAATCTATTTGATAACTCCAATTATCAAAATTATCATCTAAAATTTGTACTCCAGAAATATTCATTCCCACATTATTCATTCTTGTTGACAAATCTCTAAGAGTAGCACTATCTAGTTCTGATACATCTTTAATTTTTACTCTTACATCTTGCGGAATAACTTTTCCCGAATTTAATAAATGTTCTATCTGAGGAATTGTAAGTAATAAATTAGCACCTTGAAGATATGGTCTTGAAAAATCTGTAGAATCAATTTCAGATTCATTTTCAATCATTATTGGATTTTCTTTAATTTTTAAGTTACCTCTTATAATCTCTGCATCTTTTATATAATATGGAGCTTTATTCATAGACCACATTAATCTATCAACAGCATCATCTTTTGTAGTTGCATTTCTATCACCCTTAGCTATTCCTGAATCAAAATAAATTTTCTTTAAAAACTCAAAAGATTCATCAGAAATGTCTGGTGCATTTCTTATAGAATTTTTTATTCCAGTATTATTATTTAGATAATATATTAAATATGGATTATTTCTATAAAAATTCTCTACTCTTTCTATATCATTAACACTTAAATCATTACTCATTAAATTAAGTAATCCAAGTCTTCCATCAAAGTTTTCTAATCCATCTAAATCATTTACTTGTGAATTAGTAATATTCACCATTACAAGATTAGAATTTACAGAAAGTTCTCTTAATATTTTTCTATCATGTAAATGCTGACCATTTATCGTAATATCATGTAATGTACATGATGGATAAATAGTACTCATAAACTGATTAAATTCACTATCAGAAATACTATTTATTTCTAAAATTGGAATAGAATCTAATCCACTAACAGAAGAAATATTTTCTGTTCCTCCACCTTTTAATATAATCTTTCTTAAAGCAGGTAATCTCTCTACATCTACATTTATTAAGTTTATACCTTCAAAAGAGATAGCTTCAATATTATCTGATAATTTAGTACCAAAGTTTGGTATTTGAATAGCTGAACTTGGATCTGTATTTCTAAATGCTATTGTTTGATATTCTTTTTTACCATCTATTCTATAATTATTATTTGATATTTTTGGTACTTTTGATAAATCAATATCAAAATCTTCTGCTATATTACTTGAAATAGTTAAAGTTATTGGATAATATCTTGCATACTCGCTATTTGATTGAACTTCATAAATTTTATCTACTACTTCTTGAAAATCAACATGAGTATCTGTTTCATTAGAAATATTAATTTTATTTAATATTTCAGGATAATATGTAGCAATTTCTTCTAACTCTATTTTTAAATCATCATAACTACTATCAGTAACATTAATTTTAAGTTCTGGTAATTCTTTTTTTAGAGTCTCCTCTGTAATTTCATTACCTTCAAAAATTCCAGAAAGCTCTTTACTCTTTATCTCAACTTTTTTTCTTTCTTCAGGAACAGGTGGGATAATTTCATCTTCCTTATTTACTTTATTTTCCTCATTATTTTGTCTATCTATATATGAAAGGACACTATCTATTGCTTTATTTATCTCTTCCCTAGGTAAAAATCTATCTGAAGATGTCTCTACCATATCTGTTTTATGTTCTGGCATATAATAAAACTCTGGATTAGATAAGAAATTCATAAATACAGGAGTTTCATTAATATTATTATTAAAAAATTCATCTGAATCTTTTGCTATATCTAATGGATAATATGTATCTCCAATTTGAATTTCATTCCACGCATCAAAATTACTATTATATACATATTTACATGGAATTCCATTTCTTCTCATTGCTTCATAATAAATAGAAGCAAGTCCAGCAGAATCTGTCTTATTACCAATAAGAGCAGATAAATCATATGATGCTTTATTTTTCTCTAAATCACTTCGTGGAATTTGCTGAAACATTTTATAGAAATATATAGCTTTTTCTAGATTGTTCCACTCTGGATTCATTCTACTTTCTATTTCTTCAAATTCATTTAATAAATCAATAAATGATTGTTTAGAATATGTTAATAATTTTCTTCCTGATGCTTTCTCATAATCTTGAATATCGTTATCAGGATTAATTCTAATAATACAGTCATCACTTAATTCTCTTATTAAATTTATATTTTGATTTTTAGTAGAGCTAAATTCTACTATTACTGGTGCTATACTATTAATTTCTTTTATATCTTCTACTCTGATATTTCCTTTAATACGGATTACTTTCATTTTCTTCTCCATTTATTCTTATATTTTATTTTTACTACTATCTACCTAAAGTATCATATAATTCTAAGTTTTCTTTATGTGAATATACAGTATTAGGATTAACATTTACATCTTCTACTTTTACTCCATCACTATCATATAAAGTAGAACCATCTAAAACAACTCTCTTTAGATTTAGAAAATCTGATAAGTCTCTTATTCCATAAATTCTTGAACTTAATAAATTTAATATTTTTGCTTTTTCAATATTAATACATTTAAAAGGAATATTTGATCCGATAATCTCTACAACTTCTAAAGGTGGATACTTAAATGGAATTTCTCTACATCCCTTTATTCGTAATTTCAAGTTTGGATTTACATCTTTAAAATCAATTTCATCAAAAGAACAATCTGTAAATTCTAAAGAACGTAAATTTCTATTTTTTAAAATTTTATCCACAATTTC
>CALWZY010000018.1 GCA_944386155.1 uncultured Clostridia bacterium
ACTTTTTCGTTCCTTTCTTTATTGTTCGGAACGAGATTTATTTTAGCACAATCGATATTTAATGTCAACACTTTTTTCAAAATATTTTTAAATATTTTTTATGCGATTTTTAACATCAATTTTCGACTTGCATGTCCGATATTTTAACACCTAAAATTTAACGTGTCAACACTTTTTTTAATTTTTTAAAACTTGGTAAAAAGTGCAAAAAATAAAAACTAGTTTATGCTTAAAATCTTCTGTTTAATTACTAGTTCATTCGTAAATTATATGTGCTCCTCATCGGTACATTTCTATTTTAGCACAAAGCTTATTTTAAAGTCAATAGTTTTTTTGACTTTTTTAAAGTTTTTTCTGCAAAATTATATTAATAAAACAAAGACTCTATTTTAGCCTTTGTTTTATCAATTTTTTATTATATTTTATTTGCTTTTCTTTTTTGCTTTAGTCTTCGTTCTTGCTTTGCTTTTTCTTCTAGTTTTAGTTTTATTTTCTTCTTCTATTTCTTCTATTATTTTATTATTTTCATTAAAGCTTTCACCTTGTTTTGGTTTATTCCAAGAAATGTAATCACATGTCTCTGGATTATTCTCACAAATATAATATGTTCTTCTCTTTTTAGTTTTTCTTATTTGAACTTTTCCACCACATTTTGGGCAAGGTTCATCTATTACTTCTACATATGGTTTTGCATTTCTACATTCAGGATATCCTGGGCAAGCTAGAAACTTTCCGTACCTTCCCATTTTAATAACCATCATTCTACCACACTTTTCGCATTTTACATCAGATACTTCATCTTCTAATTTTACATGTTCTAATTCTTTTTCTACTTTTTCTATTATAACTTCAAAAGGATCATAGAATTCTTTAATTACCTTTTTCCATTCTTCTTTTCCAACAGCAATCTTATCAAATTCTTCTTCCATCTTTGCAGTAAATTCTACATTTATTATATCTTTAAAGTTTTCTATCAAAAGTTTATTTACTACTTTTCCAAGTTCAGTTGGAACTAATTGTTTTTGAATTTTCTCTATATAATTTCTTGCAAGAATAGTAGTAATTATAGGAGCATATGTACTTGGTCTTCCTATTCCTTTTTCTTCTAACATTTTTACAAGACTTGCTTCTGTATATCTTGCTGGTGGTTCTGTAAAACTTTGTTTAGTATTTAACTCTTCTTTTTTTAGTTCATCCTTTTTCTCTAAATAAGGAATACTAGCTATTCCTACATCATGAGATTCTTTTTCCTCATCTTGAGTTTCTACATATAAAAGCATAAATCCTTTAAATTTGATTGATTGACCAGTTGTTTTAAAATTGTATTTTCCTGCATCTATATCTACTACTATAGTATCATAAATAGCAGCTGCCATTTGACTTGCTATAAACCTATTATAAATTAGTTTATATAATTTATATTGGTCTGGGGTTAAACTATCTTTAATATCATCTGGATTAATATCAACATATGATGGTCTTATTGCTTCGTGAGCATCTTGTGCATCCGATTTTGTTTTAAAATATCTATTCTCATAATAATTTTCACCATATGTTTTTTCTATATGTTCTTTTGCTAGTTTTCTTGCTTCTTCTGAAATTCTAGTTGAGTCTGTTCTCATATATGTTATAAGACCTGTTGTTCCTCTATCTGGAATTTTAACACCTTCATATAATCCTTGTGCAACAGACATAGTTTTCTTAATAGAGAAGCCTAGCTTCCTTGAAGCCTCTTGTTGCATTGTACTTGTCGTAAAAGGTGGAGCAGGGTTTTTCTTTTTTTCTCCAATTGTAATATCTCTTACTATATATTTTTCTTTATCTAAGTCTTTTAATACTTGATCTACTTCTTCTTTTGAATGTAATTCTATTTTTTTATCTTCTTTACCAACTAGTCTAGATTCAAATTTTGTTTTAGTTTTTTTATCTGATAAAATAGCTGTTATATTCCAATATTCTTCAGGAATAAAATTTTCAATTTCTTCTTCTCTATCTACAATTAGTTTTACTGCTACTGATTGAACTCTACCAGCAGATAAACCTCTTTTTACTTTTTTCCATAAAACTGGGCTTATTTTATATCCAACTATTCTATCTAGCACTCTTCTTGCTTGCTGAGCATCTACTAAATCTATATCTATTTTTCTTGGTTTTTTCATAGAGTTTTTTACTGTTTCTTTAGTTATTTCATTAAAAGTAACTCTACATACATCATCATTTGGTATTCCTAATAGATATGCTAAATGCCAAGCTATTGCTTCTCCTTCACGATCAGGGTCAGTTGCTAAATATACTTTTTTAGCTTCTTTTGCATCTTTTTTTAATGAATTAATTAAACTGGCTTTTCCTCTTATATTAATATATTCTGGTTCAAAATTATTTTCTATGTTTATACCTAATTTTGATTTTGGTAAATCTCTTACATGCCCCATTGATGCTACAACTTTAGTGCTTCCACCTAAGAATTTCTTTATAGTATTAGCTTTTGCAGGAGATTCAACTATAATTAATTTATCTGCCATTTAAAAAAACTCCTTTTTATTAATCTTTTTGTATTGTAATCTATATTAATTTATTTTGCAACTATATCTTAAATAAATATTAGACACATAAGAATAATGTGTCTAATATTTTTATCTTTTTACTATATTTTTTATTTCTTCATATATTTTATCTTCTACATTATACATTGCAATTTTATTTGCGTTTTTTCCCATCTCAGATAAAGCAGTCCTGTCTTTAACAAGTTCTTCTATCATATTACCTAAATTATCTGAATTTACTTCTTCATTAGTAATTATCTTAGCTGCTCCTAATTTTTCCATAACTTTTGCATTATCTATTTGTCTATTTGCTCCTCTACTTGGAAGAGGAATAAATATTGCTGGTTTTCCAACTAAGGAAAGTTCAGTAATTGTCATTGCTCCGCTTCTTGCAACTATCAAATCTGCAATATTCATATATTCTGTCATATTATATATATATGGTACTATTTTAGTATTAGGAATATTATCTATATCTACACCATCTTGCTTTAATTCTTCTTTTACCACTTCATATTGTTTTGGACCTGCAGCCCACAATATTTGATAGTTAACGTTTTTTCTATTTTTTATTATCCCTATTAATGATTCATTTATCTTCTGAGCTCCTTGACTACCTCCAAAAGCTAATACTAAAG
This sequence comes from uncultured Clostridia bacterium, assembly GCA_944386155.1. Classification (GTDB taxonomy): domain Bacteria; phylum Bacillota; class Clostridia; order TANB77; family CAG-508; genus UMGS1994. The sequence continues at coordinate 3,182 of CALWZY010000018.1, forward strand.
GAAGTACATCATTAAGATTTACTTCTGATAATATTTTTTTCTTTTCTTCATCTGATATATTAACTTTTTTTACTTTAGTAGGAGTTCCAGTTACTATGACTTTATCCATATTATTTAAATATTCTTTTGTTTCATTAAATGCAACTAAAATTCTATCTAGTTTTTTAGATAAAAATTTTGTAGCAATTCCAGGATAAGCATTACTTTCATGTATCATTGTTGGAACGCCCATACTATGAGCACTACTTATTACTCCTCCACATATATATCCACCAGTACCTATTACTATATCTGGCTTAAATTCTCTTACTATTTTTTTAGCTTGTGAAAAACCTTTTAGTGTTTTAAAATTATTTTTTATTGCTGATAATGAAATTTTTTTAATTAAACCATATGCCTCTACTGTTTTAAGCTTGTAACCTGCTCTTGGTACTAAATCATTTTCAATCCCTCTATCAGTTCCTACAAATATAATTTCTGAATCAGGCTCTTCTTGTTTAATTTTATTTGCTATTGCAATCCCAGGATTTATGTGACCTCCTGTTCCTGCTGCAGCAATTATTACTCTCATATTAACACTCCTCTATTGTTCTGTCTGTTTTTTATTTTTAGAAATATTTAATAATATACCTACTGTTGAAAGTTGAATTATTAATGCTGTACCACCATAACTAAAGAATGGAAGTGGCATACCTGTTACTGGCATACTTGCAGTTACAACTGCTATATTTATTATTACTTCCATAGCAATTAATGATGTAATTCCAATAGCCACTAAACTTCCAAACATGTCTCTTGCATTCATTGCAGTTACTATTCCTCTCCAAACAAACACTGCAAATAATAGTATAACTACAGCACATCCAATAAATCCTAACTCTTCTGCTAAAACTGCAAATATAAAATCATTATGTGGTTCTGGAAGGTATAAATATTTTTGCTTACTAGCCCCAAGTCCTGCACCAAATAATCCTCCTGAACCTATAGCATATAAACTTTGAACTATTTGCCATCCAGTATCTGCAGTATCTGCCCAAGGATTTAAGAAGCTTAAGATTCTTTCGAATCTAAATCCACCTGTTTCTAAAAGATAAAATAAAACTGCTCCTATCGCTAAAATACCTATTAAAACTAGATGACTAATTTTGCATCCTGACATAAACATTAATATTATTGCAGTTGCACATATTAAAAATGTAGCACTTAAATGGTTTTGAAATATAAATACTATTATTACTATTGGTATTAACCATAAAATTGGTTTTACAAAACCTTCTTTAAAATCTTTTATTTTATCTTTTCTTCTAGTTAAATATTCTGCATAAAAAATGATAATACCTACTTTGGCAATTTCAGATGGCTGAAAACTAACAAATCCTAAGTTTACCCATCTTGTAGCACCTTGTGCTGACGAACCAAAGACAAATATTGAAGCTAAAAGTGCTATACATATCCAATATATGATCTTATAATATTTTTCGTATATTCTATAATCTACCTTTGATAAGACTACCATTGCCACAAGTCCGAATTGCAGCACAAAAAGCTTGCCTATAAACATATCCATAGCTATTTCCTGTTTCAGACATAGATGTAGGCGAACTTGCTGATAAAACCATTATTATTCCAGTTGCAAGTAATATTAATACTGTTATTAATATTAAAAAGTCAACTGGCTCTTTTGATTTTGAAAAAAATGAAATCTTATCATCTCTTCTTGAACGAGTCATTTAATATATCCTTTCATATTATATTACAGAAAATATTCCTATAACACATAATATTAAAGTTATTAAAGAAAATACTCTAACAATCTTATTTTCTCTCCAACCTGATAATTCAAAATGATGGTGTATTGGTGTCATTTTAAATATTCTCTTTTTTGTTCTTTTGTAATATGCGACTTGCATTATTACTGATAATGTCTCACATACAGGAACTAATGCAATTATTATTAAAATAAGTGGCATTTTTAAATAAATTGCCATACATGATATTAATCCACCTAAATATAAAGAACCCGTATCCCCCATGAAAACTTTTGCTTTATTTAAATTATATAATAAAAATCCTAAACAAGCTCCACATGCTATACTGCCTATCATACTTATTTCTGGCACACTATATAATATACCTATAACTGATAATGAAGCTATTATTATTAAACAAATAGATGTTGCTAAACCATCTATACCATCTGTTAAATTTACAGCATTAGTTGTTGCAAGCATAACTAGTATCATAAATGGTATAAAAATATATATCGGTAAGCTAATATCAGTTTTTAAAAATGGTATTAAAGTAACTGTATCTATATGTAGAAAATGAGTTAAATACACTACAAATAATATTGATATTATAAGTAATCCAAACATTTTTGCTTTAGGACTTATACCATCTGTGTTTTTTAATACTACTTTTTTATAATCATCTATGAATCCTATTAATCCAAATCCTATTGCTGCAAGCATTATAGGAATCATTTTAAGTGCTAATTCTTTATTATAAATATATGCAATAATTGTAGTTATAACTACAGATATTATCATAATTATTCCACCCATTGTAGGTGTTCCTTGCTTGCTTAAATGACTTTCTGGTCCATCTTCTCTTTCAGATTGTCTTACTTTTAATTTCTTTAATTCTTTGATTACAAACAAACCAGAAATAGTAGCAATAGCAAATGAAATTAATAATAAAACTATGTTATAGTTCACTTTTTAGTTACTCTCCTTATTTCATATTATCTAGTATATCTTTTACAATAATTCTTTCATCAAAAGGATGTTTTACCTTATTTATTTCTTGATAAGGTTCATGACCTTTCCCTGCAAGTATTACTATATCTTTTTTATTTGCCATTTTTATAGCTTTTTCTATAGCTTCTTTTCTATCTACTATAATCTCATATTTTCCTTTAGTTTTAGAAATTCCTTTTTCAATATCTTTTATAATCATATTAGGATCTTCTGTTCTTGGATTATCAGAAGTTACTATCGAATAATCAGCTATTCTTCCTGCTATTTCTCCCATAATAGGTCTTTTTGTTTTATCTCTATCTCCACCGCATCCAAATACTAATATTACTCTACCTTTAGTATATGTTTTTACTGCTTGTAGAATATTTTGAAGACTTTCTGGTGAATGAGCATAATCTATCATTATTGATAATTCCTTGTTGTTTGGAACAAGTTCACTTCTTCCAGGAACTTTAATATTTTCTAAAGCTGTTTTTATTGTTTCTGTTGAACAACCATAATATAAAGCAACAGAAATAGCAGCCAATGAATTATATACACTAAATCTACCTGGTATGTCAACTTTAATTCTTTCATTTCTTTGTCCAATTTTAGCTTTAAAGTCTACTCCAACATTAGTAATTGTTATATCTTTTGCAAGTAAATCACATATATTATCAATACCATAAGTTTTTACTTCACATTTGGCATATTTTTTAACTTTACTTCCTCTAAAATCATCTATATTAATAAAAGCCATTTTACACATATCAAATAATTTTAATTTTGAATTAAAATACTCTTCAATATCTGCATGTTCTTTTTCGCTAATATGTTCTTTAGAAAAGTTAGTAAAAACTCCAACATCAAAATCACAACCATCAACTCTATGTAATTTAAGTGCTTGAGATGAAACTTCCATAACAACATATTCAACTTTGTTTTCACACATTTTAGCAAAGTATCTTTGAAGTTCTAAACTTTCTGGAGTTGTTCTATCACTTTCTCCTAAACTATCTTCTCCTATAAAATTCTCTATTGTTCCTATTAGCCCAACTTTTTTACCTTGTGCTTCTAGTAAAGTTTTAATCATGTATGTAGTAGTAGTTTTTCCTTTAGTTCCTGTAATTCCTATTAATTTAAATTTTCTTGAAGGGTTATCATAAAAGTTACATGAAGCTATTGCAAGTGCGTGTCTTGAATTGTCAGTAACTATGATTGTTGCATTATTCATCTTTTTAGAATTTCTTAACTTTTCAACATTTTCTACAATTACAGCTGTTGCACCATTATTTATTGCATCATCTATGAAGTCATGACCATCTACATCATATCCTGTAATCGCTACAAACAATGTATCTTTAGTTACTTTTCTAGAATCGCATTCAATATTTTTTATATCTATATCAAGATTTCCTTTTGCTTTTAAGTTATCAAGTCCAATTAAAATTTTCTTTAGTTCCACTTTAGCATCTCCCCTATTTATATTTTTTTATTTTGTATATCACTAAATTCTTTTTAATTATATACTTAAATTCTTCTTTTGTATAGTATTTATTATTTAACTTCAATAACAATTTCTTTTCCTTTTTCTATTTTTATACCTTCTTCAGGTATTTGTTTTTTTACAATTTCATCTCCTGAAAAAGTATCTTCTTTAATTTTTAAATCATATTTTTTTAATATCTTTTTAGCATCATTTACAGTTTTTCCTGTAATATTGGGCATCTCAATTTCTTCTATTTTTTCATTTGAATTTTTTATTTCTAGATATGGTAATATTTCTGAAAATATTTTTCCTGCTACTGGTGCTGCTACTCCACCTCCTTGATGTCCTCCTTCTCCTGTTGGATTATATAAAGTTATCAATATAGCAACTTCTGGATCATCTGTACTAGCAACTCCAATAAAAGAAGTAACATATTTATTTGTATTTACACCATCTTCTGAAGTTCCAGTCTTTCCTCCTATTTCATAACCTTCTACTTTTGCATTTTTTCCAGTTCCTTCTGAAACTACAGAATTCATCATATCTAATATTTTTTTAGATGTTTCTTCTGATATAACTTTTTCTCCTTTTTTTATTTCTATTTCAGTTTTTTCTCCAGTATCTTGATTAATTATTTCTTTAACTAATCTTGGATATATATATTCTCCTTTATTTGCTATTGTAGATACCATCGTAATCATCTGAAGAGGAGTTACTTCAAATCTTTGCCCAAACGAAATAGTTGCAAGTTCTACAGGACCAACTTTATTTTCATTTAAAAAAATACTATTTGCTTCTCCTGGTAGATCTATACCCGTTTTTCTTAATAATCCAAATTTAGTTAAATAATCATAATATTTTTCAACTCCAATCTTTTGCCCAAGTCCAATAAAAACTGGATTACATGAATTCATTAGTGCTTCTCTTAATGATTCTTTTCCATGTGGTCTATAATATCTCCAACATCTAATTCTAACACCTGCTACTTCAATTCCTCCACTACAATTAAACTCACCTTCATTATCAGTGTCTGTTATATTCTCTTCTAAAGCCGCAGATGCTGTGACTAATTTAAAAGTAGAACCAGGCTCATATGTATCAGATATCGCTTTGTTTCGCCACATTTCATTTAAATATTTATTCTTCTCTTCTTGAGAAATATCATTCCACATAATTTTTAGTTCTTCATTATTTATTTCAAAAGGCTCATTTAAATCATACGACGGATACCCTGCCATTCCTAAAATATCCCCAGTTTTTGGATTCATTACAATAATATTTCCACCATCTGTACACTTATTGTCTATACATGCTTCTTCTAAATATTTTTCTATGATTGATTGCACTGTTAAATCTATAGTTAAAATAAGATCATTGCCATCTTTAGACTCAACATATTTCTCTTTTTCATCATTTAAATTATAACCTTTTCCATCTACTAATTTATTTATACTTCCGTCAGTTCCTTTTAATATATCATCATACTTTGCTTCAATTCCATTTAATCCTTGATTATCACTTCCACAAAAACCAATAACTTGAGAAGCTAAAGTAGAATATGGATAATATCTTTTTGAATCTTCATCAATATTTATTCCTGAAGTAATATTATTTTCTAATAAAAATTTTCTTATTTTGTCTGCTTCTTCTTTTTCTATTCTCTTTTTTATAATTTCAATAGACGTATTTTTATTTACTTTTTTTAATACTTCATCATATTCTAAATCTAAAATTTCTGACAATGATTTTGCTACTTTTTCTTTATCTTCTTTTTTTATGTTTTTAGGGTTTACAGTAACTGATTCTACAAAACTACTTACAGCCAATACATTCTTTCCTGTAGCATCATAAATTGTTCCTCTTTTTGCTCCAACATTTCTTTCTAAACTTTGTTGATCTAATGCCATAGTTTTTAATCTGTTTCCATCTATAAGTTGAATATATCCAATTCTTATAATAAGACTTACCAATAAAATAATAACTACAACTAATTCAATTAACATTCTCTTCTTAGTTTTTAATGAATTCTCTTGCATAAAATCACCTTATAAATTTATATTCTAAACATTTAATTTATATGTTTTTTATACTTATAATTATTAAACAAATTATAATTGGAGTTACTTATATAAATTTATAAACAAAAAAATCACAATACTTATTTTTTTACTTCTAGTATTGTGATTTAAAACATATTTAATATTTTATTTATAATGTTGTCATCATTTTTAGTTTCTACTTTTTCAGACTTACTTTCAATATAATCTTGTTTTGGCAAATGAATATATACTGTTTGCTTTCCTGATAATTTTGTCATTCCAAGAAGTTCTTTTGCTGTTTGTTCTATATTATTAAAATTTAAACTATTATCTATGCTTACTTCAATTTGCTCATTTTCTTTTTCTATTTTAGAATATTCATTTTTTAAAGATTCAGTCTTAGAATAAGCTTCATCTATTAAAGAATTTCTATAACTAATTGTGAAAACAATAGCAAATGTTGCTAATACATAAAAAATAATTTTTGCTTTTTTCTTTATCTCTTGCATTTCCTCTTTCTTGTTCTCTTTATGGTTTTTGTTCTCTTTTTCTTTATATACTGTTGATTTTTTCGGATATTCTTTATTTTTCCTTCTATATTCAGGTTTTAATTTTTTTGGACTAGTATCATATTGATACCTATACGGCATTCCCATAAATCATATCACCCCACTATTTCTTTTCAAATATTCTAAGTTTTGCGCTTTTACTTCTACTGTTTTCTGCTTGTTCCTCATCTGTTGGGTATATTGGTTTTTTGGTTATTATTTTTCCTTCACTTTTATAATTGCATATGCAATAAGGTAAATCAGGAGGACATGTACATCTTCCTTCTGCATCTATATATGCATTTTTTACTGCTCTATCTTCTAAAGAATGAAATGTTATTATACAAAGTCTTCCACCTTGTCTTAAACAATCTATTGAATTTCTGACAGTATCATATAATGGCTTAATTTCATTATTTACTTCAATTCTTATCGCTTGAAAAACTCTTTTTGCTGGATGTGAATCTCTATTCTTACTCCATCCTGGAAGAGAGTTTTCTATTATTTCTACTAACTCTTTTGTAGTACTAATTTCTTTTTTCTTTCTCTCTTCTACAATCTTTCTTGCAATTTTCTTTGAGAATTTTTCTTCGCCATATTCAAAAAATATTCTTGAAAGTTCATCTTCTGAATATGTATTAACTATTTTTTTAGCATCTAAATCTTGATTTCTATCCATTCTCATATCAAGATCAGCTTCTCCTAAGTAGCTAAAACCTCTATTTCTTTCATCTAACTGATATGATGACACACCAAGATCTAATAAGATACCATCTACTTTATCTATATTTAATTCTTCTAAAATATTTTTTATATCATCATGGTTTCCATGATAGTAAATTACATTTTCAAAATCTTTTAGCTTCTCTTTTGCAGCCAAAATAGCTTCTTCATCTCTATCAATTCCTATAAGAAGCCCTTCTTTAGATAGATGCTTTACAATTTCATAGCTGTGTCCTGCTCCACCGTAAAGTACCATCTATATATATTCCATTTGGTTTTATTTCTAAACCTTTTATGCATTCATTTAGCAATACTGGTTTATGTTTAAATTCCAATATAAATAGCACCTCAATTAAAATTCGTATACTAAATAGTTGGCATTTTACTACCAACTATTTAGTACTCTTCTCTTGTCTTTTGTACTTTTACAATTTTCTTTTGTTTGCATAAGTTTTTTCTTTTGCAAATCAATTTTTGTTAATTCTTTTGTAGTTTTTGGTTTCTTTTGTAGATGGCTTAAAAGCCATTTTATCTTTTGTATCTTATAAAAATTTATCTTTTGTATTTTATATAAACTTTTTCAAGTTATATACCAAGCATAGTCATGTTTTCAGCAATATCTTCTACTGAAATACTGTCATTACTGTAAGATTTCCATTTGTCCTTATTCCAAATTTCAATCCTTGTTCCTACACCAATTATTATTACTTCTTTTTCAAGATTAGCTACTTGTCTTAAATTATTTGGTATAAGAAATCTACCTTGTTTGTCTATTTCACACTCTGTGGCTCCAGATAAGAAAAATCTAGTAAATTCTCTAGAATTCTTATTAGAAAGTGGTAATGTTTTTAATTTTTCTTCAAAATTTGTCCATTCTGTAAGTGAAAACGCAAAAAGGCACCCATCTAAACCTTTTGTAACAACAAATCTCTCTCCTATGTCTTCTCTTAGTTTAGCTGGCATTATTAATCTTCCTTTGGCATCTAATGAATGCTCAAACTCGCCAATTAACATCCTTTTCACTCCTTTACAAAACAAACCACTTTTAACCACATCTCTCCACTTGATTAGATTTTAATATATAAAAAAAGTAATTGCAAGCTTTTTTTATGATTTTTTCATTTTATAATAATTTTGTAATCTTAAAATTTAATATTTTTTGTATATTTTTTGTTTTTTTGTTTGTAATTTTAAATAATGTTGTATTATATTTTATTTTTTGGTATACTAATTTTAGTTAGTATTAAGAATTTTGGAGGAAATTATGGAAGATAAAATAATATGGAAAGATAAAAAAAGACCAATCTTTGGACTACCAATATCTTTTACAACATATACACTAACTCAAGAAAAGCTATTATGTGATTTTGGTATATTAAATAGAACTCAAGAAGAAATTTGGCTATACAGAATAGTAGATGTTACATTAAAACGTTCTTTCTTTCAACGTATATTTAATGTTGGTACTGTTCATGTTTGCTCTGGAGATAGATCAAATCCTGAATTTGATATTATTAGTGTTAAAGATCCATTAAAAGTAAAAGATTTACTTTCTTCTAAAGTAGATGAAGAAAGAACTAATAGAAAAGTTAACGCTAATGAATTTTTAGATATGTAATTTATAATTATTTATATTTATCACAATAAAAAAGATAATCGGTATATAAAAAACTGATTATCTTTTTTACTATTTATTTTTACTTTTATTTTTTCTATTTATTATTAATCATTTATTTTTTATGATTTACTAACAGAATAAATATTATTGTAATTTTTCTCCACATTCTGGGCAAAATTTTTGATTACTTTCCACTTTACTTCCACATTTAGGGCAAACTTTACCTTCTTCTTTTTTAGCTCCACATTCTTGGCAGAACTTTCCTGTATTTACTGTTCCGCACTTAGAACATTTCCATGTGTCTTCTGAAGTTTTTTGAGTAGCAGTAGCTCCTACTCCCACTGCTGCATTTACTTGATTTTGTCCATTATTTGAGTTGTTTGCAATGTTTTGATTCATGTTGCCTAAAAATCCATTACCTGCCATATTCATCATACCAATTCCCATAAATCCATTAATAGATCCTGCTTTATTTGCTGCAGCAGCCTTAACAGCTTCTGCATATGCATCTGTAAGTCTTCCTTGTTGTAAGTTTGCATTTGAACTGAATAAGTAATCTTGAATATATTTTTCTGATTCTTCATCTAATGTAACTGATTCAACTGCAAATACTAATATACTAATTCCTCTTTTTCTAATTGGTTCATCAAAAACTTTTTGATCCATCATTTCTTTTATTTCATCAGTTTGACTTGGAAGTTCTAGTACTGGTATTTTGTGTTCTTCTGTTCCAAGTTCATTTAACACATTTTGGAATACAGCAATTACTTCACTTCTCATTTGATCTTCAATTTCTTCTTTTGTATATTTTTCTGCAGTTCCAGCAATCTCTCTTAAGAATAATGCTGGATCTGTTATTTTAAATGTATATTTACCATAACATTTTACTTTAACGGCTAAAGGTGAAACTCCTCCTGTCATTTGGTTTGGAATTGGATGAGACCAATCTTGATAAGGTATTGGTGTTGCTGTTCCAAATTTATTATCCATAATTTCCTTTAAATTAAAGAAATATACTGCTTGTTTATTAGGTGTTCCCCCACCAAAAGTAAATCTTTGCCACATATCTTTAAATACTGCACCAAAGTTTCCTGCAAAGAAAGATGGTGTTAAAGATTCATCAAATAAATAATCTCCTTCTTCTGCAGTTGCATCTAAAACTTTACCATTTTGGATAATTACTGCACATTGGCCTGGTAAAACCCTTATAATACTTTTTTTAGTAATTTCTCCTGTATCAGTTGTTTTTCTCATCATAAGAACATCATTTGTCATATTCTCACATGAGATAATGTCTTTCCATTGATCATGCATTGTTGTTCCTATAGCTTCTTTTGCTGCTTTAAATAATCCCATAAAATTTCCTCCTTTTATTTATTTAATGGTTCTAGATTTAATAGTACCCAATTAAATTCTCCTGTAGTTATAATCGTTTTACAATATGGACATTGACCTGTACTACCAATTTTTACTGGTGCATTACAATTTGGGCAATTTGTTATATTAACCGTTGTTTGTCCCTTATTCGTTTTCGTTCCAGTTTTTCTAATAAAAGTCAATTTATATGTATTTTTCCTTTTTGTATACATATCCCCTTGTAAAACTTCTTCTGTATCTTCGTTTATTATATAATCTATTTTTGTAGAATTCAATATAATAGTAAGAACATCTTTATCTCCTATTTGTGTAAACTCATATAACTTAATATAATTAATTTCTAGATTTTCTATTATATTTATTTGTTTATTATCTATATATCTTTTAAGTTGCATTGAATGTTGATTATATAGCTCATTTGTTTCAAAAAATCTGATACTTGAAAAATCTCTTGCAGTCCATGCTTCTTGTAATTTTTCATATAGATCAGCAGCCCATTTTAACATCTCAACTCTACTAAAATCTGGGTCAATTTGTTTTATTTGATTTTCGATTTTATATTCATCTACTTCTAATTCTTTATTATCTTTTTCTACATAGGTTTTTATTTTTTCAGGTCTATTTCTAACAATTCTTAATATAAGTAATCCTGAAAAAACACATATTATAAAAATCACAATTGGAAGAGTATTTGCATTTGGATCTGAACCCATTGTAAAAATCTTAACTATAACAAGTATTAAATATGCAAGACCTCCACCAACTACTTCTTCTGTACCATCAGAATCTATAGAACTATCCCAAATAGAACTACTAGAAGAACTGCTAGATAATCCATCATACCAACTTGAACTATCATCATAAGTTTCAAAATCACCAACATCTGCAAAAGAATAACTTATAAATATAATACTAATTATAAAACTTAAAAATATTATTCTAACTAATGTTAATATAAAAATATTATTATTTTTTTTATTATTATTTTTCATATTAAAATCTCTATTTCTTACATATTATGTATTATTTATTATCTTTTATCTTTTCTAAAACTGTGCTCTTTCCAAATTCTCTAATACCCAGCTAAAATCTCCTGTTGTAATTATGCTACCACAATAAGGACATTCACCAGCTGATGTAATTTGTGTTGGAGCTCCACAGTTTGGACAATTTGTTGTATTTACTGTAGTTTCTCCAGGTTTTGTTAAAGTTCCTTTTTTTCTTACGAAAGTTAATTTATATGTATTAATTCTATTAGTTTTATTATCTCCTTGAATAATTTCACCTGTAGTTTCATCTATAATATAATCAATCATTTTAGAATTTAATAATATAGATAAATGTTCTTTATCTCCTTCAATGTCAAATTTATATAATTTTGCCCAATTAACACTTACTCTTTCTATCTTATTTATCTGCTTATTTTCTATATATCTTTTAAGTTGTGTAGAATGTTGTTCATATAATTCATTAGTCTCAAAACATCTTATTGCTGACCAGTCTCTATCAGCCCAAGCGTATTGAAGTTTAATAAATAAATCTCTTGCCCATGATAAAAATTCTTCTTTATTAAACATTGGATCTACATTTTGTACTAATGTTTCTACTGTTTCTTCTAATACAGTTTGATTATCAGGAACACTTCTTGGTCTTCTATAAGGATTTCTTCTTGGTTTTATATTTCCTTTCTTATAAATTATAAAAATCACTATTATCGCTATTATCATAAAAGTTATAATTCCACCATTACCAAAAAATATTGGTATTATATCAATAGATCCTGATGAACTATATCCTCCATAATCCCAATCGCTATCTGAACCCCAATCAGAATCCCAGCTTGAACTAGAAAAGCTACTTCCTCCAAAGCTATCTGAACTATAAGTTTCAAAATCTCCTACATCTGCAAAAGCAGGTTTTACATTAAATAAACTAATTATGCTCATTAGTATTATAAGAAGAGCAATTTTTTTAATATTATTTTTCATTTTATCCTCCGCGTCTATTTTAAAATAATTTATTTATGCTTTTAATACTAAGTTATTATTTTCGTAATCTACTATTATGTTTAAGTTTGAAGTAATACCTTTTTCTAAAATAAGTTTAGATATATTATTCTCTAATGTATTTTGGATAACTCTTCTTAATGGTCTTGCACCATATATAGGACTATATGCTTCATCTATAATATGTTCTTTTGCTTTATCTGTCACAGTAAGAGTAACTTTTTTATCTTCTAATATTGTTCTTAAATCCTGAACCATAATATCAAAAATCTTCATTAGACTTTCTTTATTTAATGGCTTATAAATTATAATATCATCCAATCTATTTATAAATTCAGGTTTAAAAATTTGTCTTATATATTCATTTACTTTATTTTTTACATCTTCTGTAATTTCCCCAGAATTATCTATACTATCTAATATTTCTTCAGCACCAATATTTGATGTTAATATGATTATTGTATTTTTACAATTAATTAATCTTCCTTTAGAATCTGTTATTCTTCCATCATCAAGCATTTGTAATAAAATATTAAAAACATCACTATGTGCTTTTTCTATTTCATCAAAAAGAACAACTGAGTATGGTCTTCTTCTAATAGCTTCTGTAAGTTGCCCCCCTTCTTCATATCCTACATATCCTGGAGGAGCACCAATTAGTCTACTTACTGAGAACTTTTCCATGTATTCTGACATATCAAATCTTATCATTGCTTTTTCATCATCAAATAACTCTCTTGCAATTACTTTTGCAAGTTCAGTTTTTCCGACTCCAGTAGGTCCAACAAATAAGAATGATCCTATAGGCCTATTAGGGTCTTGAATACCTGCTCTTGATCTGATTATTGCATTTGAAACTTTTTCTACCGCTTCATCTTGCCCTATTACACTTTCTTTTAGTCTATCTTTAAGATTTAATATTTTTTGTCTTTCTTCTGTAACAATTTTTTCTATTGGAATACCTGTCCTTTTTGCGACGATAGTTGCTATTTCTTCCTCTGTTACTTTATTTCTTAATAAATGACTATCTTCTTTTCTACCTTCTTCTGATTTTTGTTCTTCTTCTTTTAATTTATTTTGAAGTTCAGGAAGTTTTCCAAATTTAAGTTCTGCAACTTTTTCAAGCTCATATTTTCTTTCAAGTTCAGCTATCTTTGCATTGACTTTTTCAATCTCAGCTTTTAAATTTTGTATTTTATTTATTTCATTTTTCTCATTTTCCCATTGTAGTTTCATACCTTGAAACTTTTCTTTTAATTCTGCTATCTTTTTTCTCTTTTTCTCTAGCTCTGGATTTTCTTTTTCTGTATCATCTTGCATATCTTTTGACATTGCTTTTTCTTCTATTTCCAAAAGCATTATTTCTCTTGATAAATCATCTAATTCAATAGGCATTGAATCAATTTCTGTTCTAACCATTGCACAAGCTTCATCAATAAGATCTATTGCCTTATCTGGTAAAAATCTATCTGATATATATCTATCTGAAAGTTTAGCTGCACTAATTAATGCTTTATCTTGTATTTTTACATGATGAAATATCTCATATCTTTCTTTTAATCCTCTTAGTATTGCTATTGTTTCTTCTACAGTAGGTTCTTCTACATATATAGGTTGAAATCTTCTTTCTAAAGCCTCATCTTTTTCTATGTACATTCTATATTCATTAATTGTTGTTGCCCCTATGCAATGAAGTTCTCCTTTTGCTAGTTTTGGTTTTAATATATTTCCAGCATCCATTGCTCCATCAATTCTTCCTGCACCAACAATAGTATGCATTTCATCTATAAATAATATGATATTTCCTTTGCTTTTAGCAATTTCATCTAAAACTGCTTTTAATCTTTCTTCAAACTCTCCTCTAAATTTTGAACCTGCTACAAGAGAGGCCATATCTAAAGAAAAAATCCTACATTTTTTTAAAGCTTCTGGTACATCTCCTCTTACTATTCTATTTGCAAGCTCTTCTGCTATCGCAGTTTTTCCAACACCAGGCTCTCCTATTAACACTGGATTATTTTTTGTTTTTCTAAGTAATATCTGTATTACTTCTCTTATTTCTTTATCTCTTCCAATAACAGGATCTAGTTTTTGTTTTTTTGCAAGTTCTACTAAGTCTGTACCATATTTTTTAAGAACATTATATGTTCCTTCCGGATTTCTACTTCTTACTTTACTTGCCCCTCTTATTTCTAATATTTCTTTTTCAAATTCTTTATATGTTATTCCATAGTCTTCAAAAATTTTCTTTAATTCTTCATTTGCTTTATCTATTAAAGCTAGCATTAAATGTTCTATTGAAACATATTGATCATCCATTTGAAGTGATATGCTTTCAGCTTTAGTTAAAGCTATGTCTACTTCTTGTGAAACATATATTTTACTAGTTTCTCTTGCACTATCTATAACTTTTGGTTTTACTCTTATAATGTTGTATAAGGACATTTCTATTGCTTTAATATCTATTCCCAGTTTAATCATGATTTCTGTAATTATATTATCTCTTGGCTTTAATATTGCGGCTAATAAATGTTCCTCATCTATTTGTTGATTTTGATTTTCTATAGCTATATTTTGAGCTTCTTTTATTACTTCTAATGATTTTTGAGTTAGTTTTTTAGTATCCATAACTTCCTCCTTAAATCTACAAAATTCTAAAATAATCTTACTATATATGATTATTTTTTTCAATAAATTTTTCGTGTATAAAATAATATATTTTTTATATTTTAAATTTTGTTTTTACTTATTCTTTTTTATGTTATAATATAGTTACAATATGATTGGAGGTGCCAACATCATGGAATTATTCGAAAATGTACCCGGCATGAAAGGCTACATCATTGCCTCCTCAGGCTTTGATTCGCGGCCATCGGCTTACGAGTATCGTGACACATACATCCCCACTGGGGAAACTACTGTCTGGTTCTGCCAGCAGGACAATTTGTGGTACGTGATTCTCAAAAACTAGCCTAAAAAAGGTTAGTTCTAGCCGAAAAGGGCGTCCCACTGCGGGACGCCCTTTCTTTTTTATCTTTTTATTTTTTATTATTATTTTATCTTTTTATTATTTTTTATTATTATTTTATCTTTTTATTATTTTTAATTATTTATTATTTTTTTATCTTTTTAAACTTAATTTTGCTATCGTTTTATTTAGATTTTATTTTTGTTTATATTTTTGTTTTTTCAATTTTATTTTTTCGCTTTTACTTTAATTGCTACTTTTTTGAATATTCTAACTTCTATTAAATTATGCTGCTTTATTTTCTTCGTCTTCTACAGTATTTTCACTTTTATTAGATGTGCTTTCATTTCCATCTATATTAGTTTTAATTGTTTGAATATTATATGTACTACCATTACTTGTTAATAAAATAGTACCATCTTTATCAGTTCTATATATTTCAGCACCAATATTTTCTAATCTCTTTAGAGCATCTTCATTTGGATGACCATATGTATTATTAACTCCACAAGAAATAATTGCAACTTTTGGTTTTGTTTGACTTAGAAAATCTTCTGAGCTAGATGTACTTGAACCATGATGTCCAACTTTTAATACATCTACTTCAGGCCACTCAATTTCCTTTTCCATATTTTCAGATGCATCACCCATAAATAAGAATTTGTTTTCTCCATATACAAAATGTAAACATATTGATGTATCATTTAAATCATCTTGTTCATCATTTCTAACATTCATTACTGTGCAAACTCCTGATCCTACAGGAATTGTATCACCTATTTCTACACTTGATACTCCAAGTCCTTTTTTAGAAATTGCTTCTAATAAATTTTCATAAGTTCTTGTAGTTGTACTTACATCAGGCATATATATCATACCTATATCAAAGCTTTTTACTATTTGCTCCATACCACCTATATGATCTTCATGTGCGTGAGTACCTACTAAATAATCTATTTTTTTAACTCCTAAAGCTTTTATATATTTTGCTAGATTACTTCCATCTTCTGCATTTCCTGCATCTATTAGCATCACCTTATCATCAGCTATAATTAATTCTGAATCTGCTTGACCTACATCAAAATAATATATTTTAAGTTCAGAATCAGAAGTAACTACTGTACTTTCTAAAGTCGAAACTGTTATAGCATTTGTTTCATTTACTGGAATATTTAAATCTGATTCAATATAATTATTAACTTGTTCTGGGAACATATCACTAATTATTGAAACTATTAAAATCATTAATGCAATAATCAATGTTCCAATAATCTTTTTAGTATTGTCACCGATTTTTTTCTTTAGTTTCTTTTCTCTACTATTGTTCATATACTATTTATTCCTCCACATTGTGTATATTACTTACTTTTAATTTCGTATTTTATAATTTATCTTATTCTTTATATAAACTTCTCAATAATTTAATTTCTTTTCCGTATCCTTCTAAATCGTTTGGTGTTTCTAAGAAAAATGGCAAATCTCTTAATTTTGGATGATTAATTACTCTTGCAAGAGCTTCTATACCAATATTTCCTTCACCTATTTTTGCATGTCTGTCTTTATGACTTCCTAAAGTATTTAAACTATCATTTAAGTGTATAGCTTTTAATCTGTCTAAACCTATTACTTTATCAAATTCATCAAGTACTCCATCTAGATTATTTACAATATCATATCCTCCATCAAAAATATGACATGTATCTAAACAAACTCCTAAATGATTATTTAATTTTACTCTATCTATAATTGTTTTTATTTCTTCAAAAGTTCTTCCTATTTCAGAACCTTTACCAGCCATTGTTTCTAATAGAACAAGTGTAGATTGATTCTCTTTAAGAATACTATTTAACATATCTACTATATAATTTGTACCCACCTCTACTCCTTGTTTTACATGGCTTCCTGGATGAAAATTGTAATAACTATTTGGAAAATATTCCATTCTTTTTAAATCGTCTTCCATAGTATTTTTAGCAAATTCTCTTATAGATTCGTCAAGTGCTGCAGCATTTAAAGTATATGGAGCATGTGCTAAAAGTGATTCAATTTTATGTTCTTTTGCAAGTTCTAAAAACTTTTTAACATCTTCTTCATCAATAGGTTTTGCTGCTCCTCCTCTTGGATTTCTTGTAAAAAACTGTATTGTATTTGCATCTATTTTTACAGCTTCTTTTCCCATCTCATAAAAACCTTTTGATACAGATAAATGACATCCTATTTTAAGCATATATTTTCCTCTTTCTTTTAAAAATTTGTTTTACTGTTTAATTATTTTATAGTTTAATTATTTTATAATTTTATTATTTTCCTTTTCTAATTTTTTAATAATAATTCGCATTTTATCTTTTTGCTTAGTGAATTTTTAAACAATTCACCATCTTCTTTATTCCCAACTATACTTCCATAATGAGTAGGAATAACATATTTAGGATTTATTTTTGTAGCTAGAGAAGCAGCTTCAATATAATCCATAGTATATGTTCCGCCTACCGGTAAAAAAGCAACATCACATTCTACGTTTGATGCTTCTTTTGTACAGTCAGTATCTCCTGCAATATAATATCTTACTTCATCAATTTCTAAAACATACCCAACCCAATTTTTTTCCTTTGGATGAAATTCTTTATGCTTGTTATATGCAGGTATTGTTTCAATATCAATTCCAAAAAAATCATATTCCTCATATGGTTTTACTTTAACTATATTTTCCTCAATAAAGCCAATCTCTTTTGCATCTTCAAAAGCATCTTCAGTAACAAGAATCATTGTATTTTCTTTCATTACTTTTTTTATGTCTTCTGGTGAAAAGTGGTCATAATGGCTATGAGTACATAAAATCAAATCAGCATCATTATAATTTTTATTTATTTTGAATGGATCTATATAAATTATTTTTCCCTTATCTATTCTGATACTACTATGCACTAATACTTCTATTCCATTTAGTTCTTCCATAAAATCACCCCTATTTTTACAGATAGTATTATATTATATGTTTAGCATATTTACAATAATACAATACTCTTTTTTAAAAAATTTTAAAATGAATTTTTATTATTTCTAGAAAAAATTAAAAGGGTAGAAATCTCTATCCTTTTAATTAATATTAACTATTCAAATTTTCCTTAAAAACATATTAACTAGTTTTTTCTGTTGCTTTAACAACTACTCTGTTTTCACTATCATCTGTACATGTAATTAGTGTAACTTCTTTTCTTCCATCAGTCTTTTGTGAGCTACATGTTCTATCATCCTCACGAACTACATATTTATCATATACAACATACTGAATTGTTCTGTTATTTAAGTCTGTTATTTCAACTATATCTCCATTTTCAAGTTCTGGGACTTTACTAAAGAATTTTGCATTTCTATAATTATGTGCTACTATACAAAAGTTTCCTACTTCATTTGGATCTGGTCCCCAATATTTACATGGAGATGTTTTTAATAATTCTTCATTATATGTAGAAAGTACTGGATATGTAATATTTATTGATGGAATATTTACAATAGCAATCTTTGTAACTGTATCACCTGTAGATGTTACAGATGTATTTTGATTTATTATGTTTTCCCTGTTTTGCTCTACTTGAGCTTGTAATTTTTCTGTACTAATTGCAGGATTATTTTCACCATCTAAAATAACTACTATTTTATCATCATCTACTCTTACAGTAGTATCATCATAAGAAAAAACATCACTATTTGTATCTGCTATAACCATGTTCTGTAATATCTCTTGTGACATCTGTTCTCCTTTATTTCTATCATATTCTGCATAAACATAATATCCAACTAAAAGGCATAGTAAAAATACAGAAATTATAAAATCTAATTTATATAATTTCTTTTTTCTTTTAAGCTCTGGTGTAATATACAATTTTTCTGTTATAAGAATTTGATTCATTTTACTACTCCTTTCTTTTTTACTAACATTTTATTAATTATAACATATTTTAAATTTCTTGTGAATATCTGTACTTGGCATAGATGTTAATTTTACAATATTTTTAAAATATTTTCAAGTA
>CALWZY010000019.1 GCA_944386155.1 uncultured Clostridia bacterium
AGATTTTTATGCTGATTGGTGCGAGCCTTGTAAAATATTATCACCAATAGTAGAAGAAGTTTCAAGCAAGTATGAGGATATTAAATTTGTTAAAATCAACATAGATAATAATCAAGATATAGCAAATGAATATAGGATAATGTCAATACCAACTTTAGTATATATAAAAGGTGGAGAAGAACAAAATAGAGTTTTAGGTGCAGTAGGAATGGATGTAGTTGAAAGTTTGATAGAAAAACAATAAATGAAAAATAATAAAGAGTCTCTATATGAAGAGGCTTTTTTTATATTATTTTAGTTATATAGAAAATGAAAAGAAGTAAGATTAGATATATTTCAATTTTATGACATATTATAAAAAAGACTTCCATTTTATATTTTATATATGGTATACTAATTTTGTAATTTAGATTAATATAGACTTTTATGTCTAAAAGGAAGGAAAAAATGAGATTATATACTGATAAAGATAAAGAAAAAGTAGTAAGAGAAACATTACTTGTAACAGCTGATGAATATAGAAATTTAAGAGAAAGTATTGGTATTCCAATTCCTAATTCTGAAAAATTCATGGATACAGTAGAAGAAGCAAGTATTAACTTATATTTAGCAGAAGATGAAAGAGAAAAAAGAGCAGGAAAGGTAAAGATTGATAAAAAACAAATAGATCTTCAAACAGATTATCTAGAAAGTTTATCAGACTTAGAAAGAAAAGATATTTTATTTCATGAATTATCTGATTTATCAAGTCCACTGTTTGATTATTATGAGAAAAACTTGCATGAAATTGTATCTAGATATAATGAAATGATATATGAAGTAGGAAATGATACTATTTCAGCAACAGATGTTTATATGGGATTAACTGCAATAGAAGGAGTAACGGCAGAATGGCTTGCTGAAAGATCTGCAGAAGAACTTTCAGGAAATCCAAGAGAAAGAAAAACTCATAAAGTTTCTGTTCTAAATAATGAAATAGATTGCGTAAGTGATTTTAATTTAGATTCAGTATATGTAGCACTTCAAGGATATGTAGAAGATTTTGCAAGAGCAAAAGGATATGAAAATTTCCATGATTTTATAAAAGATATTTATTCAGGAAAAGTAGATTTTGATAATTTAGTAACTAATGATAATATAGAATACGTAGGAAATTTAGGAAGATTAGCTAAAGGTGTATATAAAGAAAATAATTTCTGGAAAAATTCTAATGTTTCTGAAAAAGATATAGCAGAATCTTTAGAATATTTAAACAAAGGTAAAGAAAAGAGTAAAGTAGAATCTGAAGATGCTAAAAATACAGAAGAAGATAGAGCTGATTTAAAAACTGATATAGCAGAAGAATCTTTAGATATTAAAGATGAAGATAAAAAAGGAAAAGTAACATCAACAGATATTGTAGAAGCTGATATTGATAGAAAAATATCATATTCACTTATTGGTTCAATAAAATCTTTTTTTAGTAGAATATTAGATAGATTTAAAGGTGAAGGAGAAAAATAATAGTGGTTGATTATGCTAAAAGGTTAGTTGAAGTAGATGAAATCTTAAATTATCTTCCTATAGATGACTATAATAAAATTCCTGTTGATATAATAAATGTTATTGAAGATAATAAAGATAAAAATTATGAATGGCACTATGATGAGACTAAAAAATTAAAAGAGCAAAATGTACCAAATGAAACTATTGCGATTTTATCATATATAAATATGGAATACATATTAAATGATGAGCAGATTGATTTTATGAATAAAGTTCATAAATTAAATGATGTTAGATCTGATATAGATTATATTGAAAGTAAGGCTATTTTTGAGAGAAATAATGAAAATAGGGAAAAAAGTAAAGTATCAAATGAAAATAATCAAGTAGATATGATTAAAACAAAAGAAAATATATTTACTAAAATAATAAATGTACTTAAGAATATATTTTGGAACAAATAAAGGAGGACTTTCATGATAATAGAAATACTTTTATTATTAGTTTCATTTTTTATATTATATCTATTAAGAAAAAAGAATATTTTTAAAAATACTTTATTTGGAATAATATTAATTAATATTGTATATATATTAGTAACTTGGTTAATAAAAGGATATTTGGAGATATTTAATTTAAAAATAGGAATTGGAATATTAATCTTTATTAATTTATTATTTATTTTTATGAGTAATAAGTTATCTAAAAAAGGAAAAATATTATTTATAAGTACAATTATTTATTTTCTAATTATGTATTTTGTACCAGTTAATAAAGAGAAGGGACATGAGCATCATTTCTACGATAATACTCCTGAAAATAGTACAGAAAAAGGATTTTTCGTAGCAGATTATAAAGAAGAAATTAAAGAATTTTCTCAGTATTATAATATATATAATATGCCAATTTTTAAAATCTATAGTAAATAGATTAAGATTAATTTTTTTACGAGATATTCAAAAATAAAGGAAATAATAAATATAACAATCATAAAATAAAAACTTTTTCATACTCTTTAATAAGAAAAAAGGAGGAGATATGAAAAAGTTTTTTTATGTATTATTACCAAGCTTTTGTATAATAGCATTAGTAATTGCTACAAGTGTAAATGCAGATACTAAGGTAGAACAAATAAATATGAATACTAAAATATGTTTTGGATTAAAAAGAGGAGAAAATCATGAAAGACCTGATTTAGGAAAAAAGAATATGGAACTTTTTAATAAATATGGAGTTCTAGCAATAGGAAATGAAAATAGTAAAAATATTTATATAACTTTTGATCTTGGTTATGAAGCAGGATATACGGAAAGTATTCTAGATACGTTAAAATCAAATAATGTAAAAGCAACTTTTTTTATAACAGCTCATTATTTAAATACAAATACTGATTTAGTAAAGCAAATGATTGAAGAAGGTCACATAGTAGGAAATCATACAGTAAATCATAAAGTACTCCCAGATATTTCAGAAAAAGAGTTAGAAAAAGAAATAATGGATTTACACACAATACTTTATGAGAAAACTGGATATGAGATGAAATATATAAGACCGCCAAAAGGTGAATATAGCGAGTTTGTACTTAAAAAATGTAATGAACTCGGGTATAAAACAGTAATGTGGTCTTTTGCATATGATGATTGGGATGAAAATAAACAAAATAGGACAGAATATGGAAAAGAAAAAATATTATCTAATCTTCATAATGGAGAAATAATGCTTTTACATGGCACATCAAAAGATAATATGGAAATATTAGATGAATGTATAAAAGAAATAAAAAATGAAGGCTATTTGATAAAAAGTTTAGATGAATTTGAATAAAAGACGCATTATATGCGTCTTTTTGCATATATATTAATAGCGGGGGTGTTTTTTACATATGAAAATAAGAAATAATTTAACAAAACTTAACGAATATTTAGAAATTCCAAAAGAAGTAATATCTGATATTCCAAAGATAACTATGGTTGGAAATGAAGAGTTAATAATCGAGAATTGTAAAGGAATATTAGAGTATGAAGAATTTTTTATAAAGCTTAATACATCTATTGGAAATTTAAATATAAATGGATTCAAATTAGTTCTTAGTAAGATTACAGAAGATAATATAAGTATAAAAGGAATAATAGAAAACATTGATTTTGAATGTAGGTGATATTTTTGCTTTTTAAGAAGTTCATAAATTATTTAGTAGGATATGTAGATATTATTGTAGAAGGTTATTATATAGAAAGATTTATAAATAAATGTACTTTAGAAAATATTTTTTTATGGAATATAGATCGAGATGGAGAATGTTTATTAAGAGCATGTATTAGTAAAAATGAATTTAGAAAAATAAAGAAAATATGTAAAGTTACAAATTGTAAATTAAAAATTAAAAATAAAAAAGGATTATCTTTTAAAATACATAAATATAGAAAAAGAAAGCTTTTTCTAATATTACCAATGGTATTTTTAATAATAATGTTTGTGCTTTCAAGATTTATATGGAATATCGAAATTGTAGGGAATAATACAATAAGTAAAGATGAACTTCTTAAAATTATAAATGAAAATGGAATTACTATAGGAATGAGTAAAGATAAAGTTAATATAGATGAAGTTGCAAACAAATTAAGACTTATTAGAGATGATTTATCTTGGGTTGGAATAGAAATTAAGGGCACAAATGTAATAGTTGAAGTCTCAGAAGCTAACAAAAAACCAGATATTTTAGATAAAGACGAATATTGCAATATTATTTCTGATAAAGACGGAATTATAGAAAGTATAAATGTAAAAAATGGTACTAGTTTAGTTACAAAAGGAGATGTTATAAAAAAAGGAGATATTTTAGTAAATGGAATTATGACTGGTGAATATACAGGAAGTAGAAAAGTTCATGCATCTGCAGATATTACTATTAGAACATGGATTTCAGAGGAAAAGAGAGCTCCTTTAACGCAGAATATAGAAGAAAAAACAGGAAAAGAGGAAAATTATTACGAAATTTCTATTAATAATTTTAAAATAAATTTTAATAAAAGTCTTTCAAAATTTGAAAATTATGATACAATAAAAAGCAGTAATAGATTGAAATTATTTAACAATTTTTATTTACCGATTGAAATTACAAAAGTAACGAATATTGAAATGAAATCAGAGCAGATAGATTATGATATAAATGACCTGAAAGACAAAACAATTTCAGAAATTAAAGATAGCTTAAATAAGAAAACTGAGGGGAAAGATATTGTAAACGAAAATGTAATTACTGAAGAGAAAAATGGTTTTATTGAAGTGAAAATAATATATGAAGTACTAGAAAAAGTAGGGGTAGAACAAAAATTGGAACCATGAAAGGAAGTGTTAAAGTTTGGCCGAAAGAAGTTTAAAAGTATTAGACACAAATAAAACATTTTTTGGAAAGATATCCAATACATTATCAAAGTTATTAGTACCGACAAAGATAGGAATTAATGGATTTGTTATAACATTAAAAAGAAATAACTTATTAAAATCATATGAGAATTATACTAATTTACCAAATCATATAGAAGATTCAAAAAAAGAATCTTTATTAAATAAATATGAAGAAGCATATTCTTTATATTTAGAAGCTATTGATAAACACATAATGGATACTGTTTATAAAAAAGTAAAAGCAGGATCTGCTAGTGAATTTGAAAAGACTGCAATGTCTGATTATTATTTAATTACTAATTTAAAAAATACAGATTATAATGAATATAAATATAGAAAGCAAAAATATCTAATTGAATTAGATTATGAATCACTTAAAGTATCTGATAAAACTAAAATATTAAATAGATATAATGGTTTTTATCTATCTAAAATGGATGTGTTTTATAAAGGAATTTTAAAAAATTATTCTGTTTCATTGGCAGAGTCAACGAAAAAAGCAGAGTCAGATAAAAATAAAGTGTTTTATAATATTTTTACTACATTAGATGAATATATGAAAAACATAATGCCACTTAAGTTTGAAGCAGATAAAAAAGGTTCATATAATAAAATTAAAGATGATTATGATAATTATGAAAGATTTGAAGTAGGCAAATTATCTGAGAAAGATGAAATAGAAAAGAAAATATTATTATTAAATATGAGTAGAGTTGTATTTACTCATAGCCTTCCTTTAGTTGCTGCTGAACAATGTTATGAAAAGTTAATAGAAGATTCTAGAGAGTCTATTATTAATGCATCAAATGATAAAAGAAAAGAAGAGGTTTATACTTTATTACTAGATATACTAGATGAATATGATAAAAAATTATTATCTACTAAAATTTATTGGGAAGATCTAACAGAAAGAGAAAAGTTTAAAACTTTCTGGGAGTTGTATAGCAAAAAAGAATCTGATAAAGATAAAGAGATATTACTTATAAGAAGAGAACTTTCTATTGTAAATTCTAAAGAGGGTAAAGATAAACTAGTAAAATTTTATAAAGATAAACTTGTTAAATTTGGTGTAATGAGAAGCATTAAAAATTCAGCAAAAACTTATTTAAGTTGTAAAAAGTTAAAATAGGGGTTTTGATTTATGAGAAAAGTAGTAGATATTGAATTTTTAGAAATACCACAAACTGATGATTATAATGGATTAATTGATATGGTCTTAGGAGAATGTTTCAAAGAAGAAAACCTTTTGGATTCTAAGCTGTATATTAGTGTAATATTAACTAATCCAGATGAGATTCAACAAATGAACAAAGAATATAGAAAAATCGATAAAACTACAGATGTGCTTTCATTTCCAATGTATGAAAGAGATGAGATTCCACATTTAAATAAAGAAATCGAAGAACCTATTGGAGATATAGTAATTTCAGTTGAGAGAGTAAGAAAACAAGCTAAAGAATATGAACATTCTTTTGAAAGAGAGCTTGCTTATATGTTAGTTCACGGCTTTTATCACATTATGGGATATGACCATATGGAAGAAATGGAGAAAAAAGAGATGAGAGCTAAAGAGGATGTTATTTTAAATAGATTAAACATTATTAAATAATATTAAAATATTACTTAAAAATAAATAAAAAACTATGAGAAATCTTGTAAATTAAATGATTTAAAGGTTTCTCTTTTTTTATTTTTGTAGTATAATATAAAAAGTAATTTAAGTTAAATAAAAAGAGGTAAATTAATGCAAGAAGAAAATAGAAAAGAATTTAGATCAGGATTTGTTTCAATATTAGGAAGAACTAATGTTGGAAAATCTACATTACTTAATAATTTAATAGATGAGAAAGTTGCAATTACAGCAAATAAACCACAAACAACAAGAACTGCAATAAGAGCAATAGTAAATAGAGAAAATTCTCAAATAATATTTATAGATACTCCAGGAATACATAAGCCTAAAACTAAACTTGGAGAGACAATGGTAGATACAGCTTTTTCTAGTATTGGAGATGTAGATGTTTTATTATTTTTAATAGAGGCTACAAGTGATAATATTGGAAAAGGTGATAGGATAATATTAGATAAAATAAAAGAAAAAGGTAAAAAGACTATATTAATTATAAACAAAATAGATTTAGTAGAAAAAGAAAAATTATTAAATTTAATTAAGCTTTATAGTAATGAATATGATTTTTCAGCTGTAATACCAATCTCAGCAAATGATTCAAAATATAAAGATGTAGTATTAGATGAAATTGAAAAATTATTAAAAAAAGGTCCTAAATATTATGATGAAGATGAATATACAGACCAAACGATGAGGCAGATTGCAGAAGAAGTTATAAGAGAAAAAGCATTAAGATTATTAGATGAAGAAGTTCCTCATGGAATCTATGTTGAAGTTAGTAAATATTCATTAAGAAAAACTACAAAAAATGAAGATATTTATGATATTGAAGCAACAATATATTGCAAAAAGAATTCTCATAAAGGTATAATAATAGGGAAAGAAGGAAAAATGCTTAAGAGAATTGGAACTTATGCAAGACAGGATTTAGAAAAATCTACTGGCACAAAAGTAAATCTAAAGCTATGGGTTAAAGTGCAAGAAAATTGGGAGGACAAAACTAATATCGTCAAAAAATTCCAGTATAAAAATAAATAAAATAACAAAAGATATATTCAGGAGATGATACTTATGATAAACAAATTTGCATGGGATGTTTTTAAAAATACAGGAAGTATAGATGCTTTTTTAGAACTTAAAAACATAGAGGAAATTCAAAAAAATATGAAGGTTGATGAAAACTATGAAAACAATCAAGATAAATGGAATAGTAATTTCGGAAAATAGTCTTGGTGATTCTGATAAGATGCTTACAATATTGACTCCAAATTTAGGAAAGATATCATGCATAGCAAAAGGAGCTAAAAGACCTAAAAGTATGCTAATGTCAGGATCTCAGTTTCTATGTTTTGGAGAATACATATTATATAAATCACAAGATATCTATATGATGAATTCATCAAATCCTATTGAGCTTTTTTATAATATTAGAACTGATTTAGATAAGCTAAATTATGCTTCACTTATTACTAAAATAATTAGTGATGTAACAACAGAAAATCAGAATAATTATAATATATTAAAATTATTTCTTAATACTTTATATACAATATCTGAAACAGATAAAGAATTAGATTTCATTTTATCAGTATTTAGATTTAGACTTCTTAAAATATTAGGTTTTTCTCCGAATATTACAGAATGCGTATCTTGTAATAAAAAAGACGACAAAGAGTACAAATATTTTAGTATTAGAGATGATGGATTTAAATGCAAAGAATGTGGAAGGCAAGATACTAGTGCTATAGAAATATCAGAAGGAGCTAGATATGCTATTATTTATTCAATAATGGCAGATAGTAAAAAGATATTTTCGTTTAAAATTAACAAGCAATCTATGGTAGAATTTGAGCTTATATCGAGATTATATTTTAATGAAAAGCTAGAAAAAGAATATAAAATTGAAAAGTTATTTTAAAAGCATAAATATATAATAAAAATATATTTATGCTTTTTATATTATTGTTGGAGCTAAATACGAAAAATATGGAATATTTCTAAAAACTCCAAAAAGAATAATTATAAATAAGAGAATGTACCAAATAAAATTAGGAATCTTAAAATCTTTTTTTAAAACAAATGAGTAGATAAAATATAATGTAAAAAAAGGAAGCAGTATTGTAATTAAAGCATTATATCTAAAAGCTTGATAGAAATTAAATGTAAGTATTGATTTTAAACATCTTGTAATACCACATCCAGGACAGTATAAATTAGTTATTTTATGAAAAACACAAGGGATTCCAATATTATAGTCTAAAATTATATAAATAAAGGAAATCCCAAGTATAATAATAAAAAGATATTTTATTATATTTTTTTTCATTAAAAATTATTGATTAGCAAATTTATTTAAATCATTTTGAATTAAACAATAACTAATTATACCAAATCCAAAAATTCCTAATATTAGATATACAATTGAGTTGTCAGAAACTTGAACTCCTCTTTTTGGTCCTGCCTCTGAGATTTCTTTACCCATTTTGTAATACCAATAGATTCCATAGATACCACAAGTTATAATAGTGAATATGAAGGCTTTAACTCCAGAAAAGTTAAGGTCTTCATTTAATCTTGCTGCATCATCTGACATTGTGATAAACCAATAAATACCATAAAGCCCACAAGTTATAATTGTAAAAATAATACATGCTACAATATTTCTATTTTTGTTCATTTTTCTTCCCTCCTATAAACTTTTCAAAATTATAATAATATATAATTAGATTAAATGCAATATTTTTCAAAATAAAATTGGAAAATAGTAAAGAAAATATAACTTATAATTCAATCTTCTTTTATTATACAGATTGACTTTTTTAAGTTCTATCTATATAATGTAACTAACAAAACACAAGAGGAGGAGATTGTGATGAATATTAAAATAACAGGTAAAGATTTAAAAGCAACAGAGGCAATCAAAGATTACACAGAGAAAAAATTAACAAGATTAGTTAAATATTTTGATACAGAAGATTTAGATGCATCTGTAATAATCAGAACAGAAAGAGAAAGTCAAATTGCAGAGATAAATGTATCATATAGAGGAGATAATTTTAGAGCTGTAACAGAGCATAAAGATTTATATGCTTCTATAGATAAAGATATTGATATACTTGAAGGTCAAGTTAGAAAAATGAAAACTAAAAAAGAAAGAATGAATAAAGAAGATTCTATAAGAGTAAAAGAAGCTATGACAGATGCTATGCATAAGTCTGTAGTTGAAAACGAAGTATTAAAAGTTATGACTTATGATATTAAACCAATGTCTGTAGATGATGCTAAACTTAAATTACAAGAAAAATTAGGATATACATTCTTAACATTTATTAATGTAGATACTGGAAAAGTAAATGTAATCTATAAATTAAAAGATAATGTAAATTATGGTTTAGTAGAACCAGAAGACTAATAAAAATAATTGAATATTTTAATTTTATAAGGTAGCTAATTTGTAGCTACCTTTTTATTTTATTTTCAAAAAAATAGTAAAATTAATATTGATAATATATGAAAAAATTTATATAATGCAATTAATTATAGTTTTATAAAGGTCATAATAAAACAAAATAGATATATTTTAATATAGGAGGTTAATATGGGCGAAAATAATGAGTGCAAGTGTAATTGTAATGGCGAAGATCCAAAACTAAAAGAGATACTAGAACAATATGTTCAAGATAAGAGTAACTTAATTCAGATTTTAAATGATGTTCAAAACTATTATGGATATATCCCAGAAAAAGCTCAAAAAGCAATTTCAGAATATCTAAATGTTCCAATGGCAGAAGTATATGGAGTAATAACTTTTTATTCAAGATTTACTTTAAAGCCAAAGGGAAAAAATCATATAGCAATTTGTCTTGGTACAGCATGTTTTGTAAAAGGATCTGAAAGAATATTAGATAGAGCAAAAGAAAGACTTCATATAGATGTTGGGGAAACTAGCAAAGATGGAAAATACTCTTTAGAAGCGACAAGATGTATAGGAGCTTGTGGTCTAGCTCCAGTATTTACTGTAAATGGAGAGGTTTATGGTAAAGCTACAGTAAAAATGTTTGATGAAGTTTTAGATAATATAGAGAAAGAAAATAATTAAAAGGAGGCTTTGCTTGTGAAGACTTTAGAAGAAATTGATGAAATAAGAAAAATTAAAAGACAAGAACTAGATCTAAGAGTAAATACTGCTGCAGATACAAGAGAAAAACATATTTTAGTATGTCATGGAACAGGATGTACATCTTCTAAATCTGTAGATATATTAAATAATTTTAGAAATATAATAAAAGAAAAAAATATTCAAAATGTAAGAGTAATTCAAACTGGTTGTTTTGGACTTTGTGCAAAAGGTCCAATAGTAATAATTAGACCAGAAGATGTTTTTTATGCAATGGTAAAACCATCTGATTGTGAAGAAATAATTGAAAAACATATTCAAAATGGTGAAATTGTTGAAAGATTATTATGCAAAGATGTAGACAATAAGAAAGTTAAGCAATTAGATGAATTAAACTTTTATAAAAAACAAAAAAGAATTGCTCTTAAAAATTGTGGAATAATCGATCCAGAAAATATAGATGAATATATAGCTTTTGATGGATATAAAGCTTTAGAAAAAGTATTAAAAGAAATGACTCCTGAAGATGTAATTGGGGTTATTTCAGACTCCGGACTAAGAGGTCGTGGTGGAGCAGGTTTCCCTACTGGAAAGAAATGGGCGTTAACAAGACAGGCTACTGGAGATCAAAAATATGTTGTATGTAATGCAGATGAAGGAGACCCTGGAGCTTTTATGGATAGAAGTATATTAGAAGGAGACCCACATTGTGTAGTAGAAGCTATGATGATAGCAGGATATGCTATAGGAGCAAATAAAGGTTACATATATGTAAGAGCTGAATATCCAATTGCAGTAGAAAGATTTCAAAAAGCAATAGATAGTGCCAAAGAATATGGAATACTTGGAAAAAATATTTGGAATACAGGATTTGATTTTGATTTAGAAGTAAGACTTGGTGCTGGAGCTTTTGTATGTGGAGAAGAAACTGCACTTTTAGAATCTATAGAAGGAAAAAGAGGACAGCCAAGATTAAAACCTCCATTTCCTGCAAATGAAGGTTTATGGGGAAAACCAACATTAATTAATAATGTTGAAACTTATGCAAATATTACAAAGATAATTTTAAATGGTGCTGATTGGTATTCAAGTATAGGTACAGAAAATTCAAAAGGAACTAAAGTATTTGCTTTAGGTGGAAATGTTAATAATGTAGGACTTGTTGAAGTTCCAATGGGAGTTACTTTAAGAGAAATAGTTTATGATATAGGTGGAGGAATCCCTAACGGAAGAGATTTTAAAGCTGCTCAAACAGGTGGCCCTTCAGGAGGATGTATCCCTAAAGAACATTTGGATACTCCTATTGATTATGAATCTCTAAAATCTATAGGATCTATGATGGGTTCTGGTGGACTTATAGTAATGGATGATACTAAATGTATGGTAAATTTAGCAAAATTCTATTTAGGTTTTACAGTAGATGAATCATGTGGAAAATGTACTCCATGTAGAATTGGTACAAAGAGAATGTATGAGCTTTTAGAAAAGATCACTGAAGGAAAAGGTGAAGAAGGAGATATAGAAAAGCTAGAAAGACTAGCGGTAAGTATTCAAAAAGCTTCTATATGTGGACTTGGACAAAGTGCACCTAACCCGGTTTTAAGTACTTTAAAATATTTTAGAGAAGAATATAGAGAGCATGTTTCTTTAAAACAATGCTCAGCTGGTGAGTGTAAAGCAATGATGAAATTAACAATTATCCCAGAACTATGCAAAGGTTGTGGATTGTGTAAGAGAAATTGTCCAGTAGGAGCAATTTCAGGAGAGGTTCGGAAAACCTCATGTTATAGATAATGATAAATGTATTAAATGTGGTGTTTGTATGAATAACTGCCATTTTAAAGCTATAAAAAATGGGTAATTAGAAAGGAGAAATAAAATGGTTCATTTAACGATAAATGGAATTCCTGTAGAAGTAGAAGAAGGTACAACAATTTTAGAAGCGGCAAGAAAGATTAATATAGATATTCCAACTCTTTGTTTCTTAAAAGATATAAATGAAGTTGGAGATTGTAGAATGTGTGTAGTAGAAGTTGAAGGAAATCGTGGATTTGCTACTGCATGTATTCAAAAAGTAGCTGAAGGAATGGTTGTAAAAACAAGCACTCCAGCTGTAATTGAAGCTAGAAAAATAGTACTGGATTTAATATTATCAAACCATGATAGAGAATGTTTAACTTGTACAAGAAATGGTACATGTGAACTACAAAAATTAGCTCAAGAGTTTTATGTAGATGAAATAAAATATCAAGGTTCTAGAAACAGACATAAAATAGATGATATATCTCCATCAATAGTAAGAGATTTTAATAAATGTATATTATGTAGAAGGTGTGTAGCTACATGTAAAAATGTTCAAGGAATAGGAGCTATTGATTGTGTAAATAGAGGTTTTGAATCTTGTATATCAACAGTAGAAAATAAAAGCTTAAATGATGTAAATTGTACTTTTTGTGGTCAATGTATAGAAGCATGTCCAGTAGGAGCTTTAAAGGAAAAAGATTCAACAGAAATCGTATGGAGTAAATTGAGAGATGAAGACACTTATGTAGTAGTTCAAACAGCTCCTGCAGTAAGAGCAGCCTTAGGTGAAGAGTTCGGAATGCCAATAGGTACTAATGTAACAGGTAAAATGGTGTCTGCTTTAAAACATTTAGGATTTGATAAAGTATTTGATACAAATACAGGAGCAGATTTTACAATAATTGAAGAAGGAAATGAATTTTTAGAAAGATTTAAAAATAATGGAGTTCTTCCAATGATTACTTCTTGTAGTCCAGGATGGGTAAAATATATAGAGATGAACTATCCTGAATTAATTCCTCATTTATCTTCATGTAAATCACCACATCAAATGTTTGGAGCTTTAATAAAAACTTATTTTGCAGAAAAAGAAAAAATTGATCCAGCTAAAATATTTGTAGTTTCAGTAATGCCATGTATTGCTAAAAAGTTTGAAAGAACAAGAGATGATATGCAAGGTGCAGGATATGATGATGTAGATGCTGTTTTAACAACAAGAGAACTTGCAAGAATGATAAAACAAGCTCATATTAATTTTGTTGATTTAGAAGATAGCAAATTTGATAGCCCAATGGGTGAAGCTACTGGAGCTGGTGCGATATTTGGTGTAACAGGTGGAGTTATGGAAGCTGCATTAAGAACTGTTCAAGAAAAAGTTACAGGAAATGCATTTGAAAAACTTGAATATGAGTCTATAAGAGGAATGGATGGAATTAAAAGAGCTGAAGTTGATATGAATGGCACTAAAGTTAAAGTAGTAGTTGCATCAGGACTTAAAAATGCTCAAATAATTATGGAAGAAATTAAATCAGGAAAAGCTGATTATCAATTTGTTGAAATAATGGCATGCCCTGGAGGATGTATTATGGGTGGTGGTCAGCCAATAAGAACATCTAAAGAAAGATCTACAATAGATATTAGAGGAAAAAGAGCATCTGCTCTATATTCTATTGATGAAAAGAGTATAATTAGAAAATCACATGAAAATCCAGTAGTAAAGAAAATCTATGAAGAATATTTAGGAGAGCCAGGAGGTCATAAAGCTCATGAACTTTTACATACTACTTATGTAAAAAGAGAAAAATATAATTTAGGAGAATAAAAATAGTGGAAGAAAAAATTGATAATGTAGACGATAAGAAATTTTATAATGTATGGAGATCAAGAATAGTTTTTGCAATATCATTTATTTTAGTAATAATAGCGATATATTTTATAAGACACGAGGAAAAAAACGTTATTGATTTTATAAATAATAATTTTGAAACAATGCAAAATCTATTATTTATAATATTTGGTGTTTTGCTAATGACAGTTACAGCATATATTCTATATATTGCAATTATAAATGATAGATATGTAACTAAAGTAAATATAAAAAACATTATATGGAAAATATTTGTAATATTATTTTTAATTGCTACTATCCTAATACATATAAGAAATCAATTAGTTATTTCAGCACAAGAAGATGATATTGTACCTTGTTGTGTTATAGATTTGAATTCTCCAGAAAGGGAAATTGTAAATGATGGAGATGACAATAAGAGTGAATTAATAGAGATTGATGTTTTTAAAGCTATTATATTTGCTACTTTGATAATTTTACTAATATTTATAAAAAAGAAATTAAATAAGAGAGTATACGAAACCGATATAGATGAAAAAACAAAATGGTTACCATATTTTATAAATTTTATGATAAATAATTTTATTTGTTTATATTATATATTTTTAAGCACAGTAGAAACCATTGGAACTCTTGAACAATCCATAATAAGTGAAATAGTATCTTTTGGTTTTTTAATACCTTTTCCTTTAGGATTTTCATTATTTAGTTCTAATTTTGAATATAATAATAAATTTGATTTAAAAAGATGTATATGGTATGTAATATCAACATATGCTATCTTTATATCTATAATAGTAATTTTAAATATAATATGGAATTAGATAACAGTTATAGTTATATGAAGTATTTAAACGAATAAAGATTTAAAAGTAAGATTAAAAATAAAATTTTAAAAACATGTTGACATAATTTTTTACTAGTGCTAAAATAAAAAATACATATTAGGAGTATATCTAGGGGAAAACCCGAGCGATATAGGTAGCAAATATGCTATTACACAGAAGTAAGCACGAGCCTTACAAGGAGTCTTAATAACATTAAGTCCTTGTGAGGTTTTTTGTTTTATCTAAAAGCAAGGGCAAAAGAAAAAGTAGGGAGGAAAGATTATGATGAAGTTAGTAAAGCTAACAAAAAATCTTGAAAAACAATATTACGATTTTTTAAGAGAGTGGAAAGAAGCGGGTGAAGAGATTATACCGTATTCTGTAAGTAGAGAATTTTCAACTATTGAAGAGGCAATAGAAACATTTGAAAATGAATCAAAAGGAATAAATATAGGGGATTTTGTTTCATCTAGCACATATGTCGCCTATGAAGAAGATGATGATTGTATAGTAGGAGCTGTCCATATTAGACATTGCTTAAATGAAAAATTATTGTTTGATGGTGGTCATATAGGAGATGGAGTAAGACCAAGTAGAAGAAATAAAGGATATGCAACAGAAATGATAAAACAAGCTTTAAAAATTTGTAGGGAAGAATTAAACTTAGATAAAGTACTAATGTGTTGTGAAAAAGAGAATATAGCTTCTAGAAAAAGTATTATAAATAATGGAGGAATACTTGAAAATGAAGTTATATCAAAAAAAGGTAAAGTAGTTCAAAGGTATTGGATTAAAACATAAAATAGATAAAAAGAAAAGGTGAAGAAAAAATGATAGAGATAGAAAATTTGAGAAAAGTATTTATAAAACAAATAAGAAAAAAAGGATTTAAAGGATTTTTATTTCCAGAGAAAAAAGAATTTACAGCAGTAGATAATATAAGTTTTAATGTAAAAAAAGGTGAGATAGTAGGATTTGTAGGACCAAATGGTGCAGGAAAATCTACAACTATAAAAATGCTTACAGGAATAATACATCCTACATCAGGGAAAGTAACAGTAGCGGGTTTTGATCCTTCTAAAGATAGAAAAAAATTAGCATATAAAATAGGATGCATGTTTGGACAAAAATCAGGACTTTGGATGCACTTGCCTGCTATTGATACATATATGTTATTAGGTGCTATGTATGATATTGAAAAAGAAGAACTAGAGAAGAGGATAGATAAATTAATAAAAGAATTTGGAATAGAGGAAATTGTAAAAATTCCTGTTAGAAAATTATCTCTAGGACAAAGGATGATTTGTGAAATAGTTGCCATAATGCTTCATAATCCAGAAATATTATTTTTAGACGAGCCAACAATAGGATTAGATATTATGGTGAAAGAAAAAGTAAGAAAGGCAATATTAGATGTAAATGAAAAATTTGGTACAACTATATTTTTAACAAGTCATGATTTAGGAGATATAGAAAAAGTTTGTGACAGGATAATTATTATAGATGATGGAAAAATCATAAAAGATGAGAACATTGAAGAATTGAAACATGAATATCTATCAGAAAAATTTGTTGAAATTATATATGATGAAAATATCGAAGATGTAAAATTTGACTACAATATAGTATCTAAAGAAGCAAACAAAGTAGTTATAAAAGTAGATGTTTCAAAAATAAAAATGTCTGAAATATTAGAGAAGTTCATGAAATATGGCAATATAATTGATATAGAAGCACTTCCACTTCCTCTTGAAGAAGTTATTTATGACATTTATACAAGAGGAGAAGGAGAAGAAGAAGGAGGAGAGTGATATGAGAAAATATATAGAAATATTTAAGTATAGTATGAAGACACAGTTAAAATTTATATTAGATTATTTTGTATCACTTATCTCTTTTGGAATACATATATTTGTATTTAATGAATTATGGGATTATATTTTAAAAGGTAAAGAAGTTGCAGGATATACAAGAGAAGAATTAATTTGGTACATAATAATTGCTGAATTTATAACTTATTCAACTTTTAAGTCATATAAGAAAATAGGAGAGATGGTAAAAAACGGTACAATAGCAAATATGCTAATAAGGCCAGTTGATTTTGTAAATTATACAATAGCAGAAAATTTATCTGTATATATAAAAGCTTTTGTAAATCTAATATTTGCAATACTACTAGGATTTATATTAGTAGGACCTATAAATATAACTTTTGAAAGTATAATTTTTACACTAGTAGCTTCGATAATAGGAATATTTATAGGAATATTAATCCAGACTTTTGTAGGATTAATTGCATTTTTTACAGAGGAGAATAGTTCATTTTGGTTAATAATTCAAAAGTTTACATTTTTTTTAGTTTTTACACCACTTGAATTTTATCCATCAATTATTCAAAAAATATTTAGTTTTTTACCTACAACATATTTAATTTATGCTCCTGCAAGGATTTTTACTAAATTTAATACAGCAGAAGCTATAAAGCTACTGATATTAGAGATTTTGTCAGGCTTAGTTTTATATGGAATAATTAGAATAATGTATATGAAAGGGGTAAGAAAAATAAATGTTAATGGAGGCTAAAAATACTATTAATTTTATAATTAAATCATTAATTTGTAATATTAAATCTAGTATGGAATATAAGAAAAGTTTTGTTCTTCAAACTATATTTATGATGATGAATAATGGATTTTTCTTAATATTCTGGGGAGTAGTATTTGGAATTAATAATGGGAATATCTCTGGAATTACAATAAATGATATATTATATCTTTGGTCAATTCCTGTTATATCTTGGGGAGCTGCACATTTCTTTTTTGGAGGAATTACTGAAATCAATAGATATATTATAAATGGCGAGTTAGATACATATCTTTTACAACCTAAAAATATGTTCTTTAATGTAGCAACTTCAAGATGTGATGTAGGAGCTTTTGGAGATTTAGTATATGGATTAATACTTGGAGTAATAGTTTCAAATAATATTTTAGATTTTCTTCAAATACTTATGTATTCAGCTATTGCTACTATAATTACTATTGCAATTACAGTAAGCATAAGATGTTTAGCAATATGGTTTGGAGATGTAGAAAATCTAGCTCATGTGTATGAGCAAAGTTTATTTGCGACACTTACAAACTATCCAGAAGCTGTATTTGGAAAAGGAATAAAATTTATAATGTTTACAATAGTTCCTGCTATGTATGCAGTTCATCTTCCAATAAGATTAATGGGAAAGTTTGATTTAAAAATATTTTTATTAATTATATTTGCTACTATAATTTTTGTACTTATTTCTAAAATATTATTTGGAATAGTTTTGAAAAAGTATGAATCTGGAAATAATATTGCACTTAAGAGTTAATTAAAAATAATAAAAATAATTAAAAAATAGAAGTTTATGATTTCAAGGTTATAAACTTCTATTTTTTTAAATTTTATGATAACATTAATTAAATTTATATATTTGAAATTCAAGTTTAAAATATAAATATGAATAGGAGATTAATATGAATTTAATAAATGAAATAATAACTGTAAGTATACTCATTATTATTATATATATAATGTTTTATATTATATCAGATTTTATAAGAAAAAAATTAAATAAAAGTAGTAAAGAAAATATAGATAAAAGCAAAATAAAAAATATTAAAAATATATGTATATTAATTATAGGAATAGTTGCATTTGCAACTATAATAGATATATACAATATAATAGTAAAAAATGAAAATGCATATGTTCATTTTTTAGGATTTTTTAAATTTGCAAAAGTAAATTTAGGATATATGAATTCTTCTTTTGTTTTTTCAGTAGGACAGCTACTTATTTATTTAGAGATAATTTCTTTGTTACTTATAAAATCAAATAAGAAGAAATTAATAATAGCAATAGTATTTGTTTTAATTTATCTTGGAATGTGTGCATATAGATTATATGAGCCATACATTTTTATAAAAGAAGCTAAACAGTATGAATATTTAAATAATTATGATGTGATAGAGGATTTTAGAGAAGATGATAAAGTTTCTAAAGATGGGGCTTTAAAAATTGTAAAAGATAAATTTAAATGTGATTATATAGCAAATGTAACAGCAGAGCTTGTAAATATTGATGATATAGAAGATACTACAATAAAATATTCATGTGATTTTGAAGATTTTTGGATTATAACATTTGATTATATGAAAAATTATGAGATAAAAGAAAAGGTATGTGTTTTTGTGAATTTATATACTGGAGAAATGGCATATTTAACATATTAAAACATATTAAATTATACTAATTTTTTAAAAATATTTAGGAGATAAAATGAAAAATATAGATTTTATAAAAAATAAAATAATTGCTCATAGGGGATATCATGATATAGAAAAAGGCATTCCTGAAAATTCTATTACAGCTTTTAAAAGAGCTATAGATTTTGAGTATGTAATTGAAATAGATTTACATTTATTAAAAGATGGAAATATAGTAGTTTTTCATGATGATAATTTAGAAAGATTAACGGGTGTGTCTAAGAACATAAAAGATTGCACATATGAAGAAATTAAAAATTTAAAATTAGAAAATATAGATGAGCATATACCTTTATTTAAAGAAGTTCTTGAATTAGTAAATGGCAGAGTTCCTCTTTTAATAGAGTATAAGTATGATAATAAACCAGGATTGTTAGAAGAAAAATCTATGATATTACTAAAAGATTATAAGGGAAAATATGCTGTTCAAAGTTTTAATCCTAAATCTGTAAAATGGTTTAAAGATAATTACAAGGACATTCCAAGAGGTCAGCTTGCTTCAAGTTTTGCTAATGAAAAAATGTGTTTTATTAAAAAGTT
Source organism: uncultured Clostridia bacterium (assembly GCA_944386155.1). GTDB lineage: Bacteria > Bacillota > Clostridia > TANB77 > CAG-508 > UMGS1994. The sequence goes on from CALWZY010000019.1 coordinate 19,964, forward strand.
GATTTTAAAAAATGTATTATTGTTTTCTTATAATAAACCAGATTTTGTTTCTTATGCTATAAAAGATTTACCAAATAGTAGAATAGGAAAATTAAGAAAAAAAGGTATATGTATATTTGGATGGACAATAAGAGATAAAGAAGCTTTTGATTTTGCTAAAAAATATTGTGATAGCAGTGTTTGTGAGTATATGGATAAATATATTAATAATTAATACTAGAATTAAAAATGTAAATTATTACAATTTAGATTAAAAATAAAATAAATATATATTGCAAAAAAATATACATTTGTATATAATGACTTCGAAAGCAAAAATGAAAGACTAAAATAGTAAAAAATAAAAAAGTAATAGGAGGGAATACTATGAAAAGAAGTATTTTAAAAATTACTCTAGTAATTGCTATTATTTTATTAAGTATATGCTTATTTAGTAATTCATCATATGCAGCTAGTGTATCAATTACTGGAAATGAACCAGTTGTTTTAACTGAAAAGGTTGAAACTATTGAGTTTAAATCTACTATAGAAGATTTAGTAGATGTATTGAATGCATATAAAATGAATGCAGGATATAATTATGAACAATATGCAAGTGATGCGGTAATAAATGCAACACTTACAAAAGAATTTAGTACTGACAATATAGAAATGCTTGCAACAGTAGCACCAGAAGGAGCAACTGTAAAAATTACTCCTGAAGTAAAAGATATTACTTATAGTGCTGATTTTGTTATGCCAGAAGGATTTTCAATCGACTATACAGATACAATATTACATCTTCCTGTAGGAACAACTGTAAAAGAAGCTGTTGATGTATTTAACAAAGTAGGAGTTGCTGAATTTGTTGCTTGTGGAGAAGATTATAATATTAATGTAGACGAAACATTAAATACAACTACACTTCATTTAAATCAAGGTCAAGATTTACAAGCAATTTTTGATGTAATCGAAGCAAATAGTTTAGATGATATTATTGTTGCAGTACCAGCATATCATGTAAATTTAACTGGTGAAAAACCTTATATATGGATAGAAGGAGATTTAACTGAAGAAGAAGTATTAGATTTAGTTAAAGATTTAAAAGTAGATGCTACAGCTCAATTAATAAATGATGATTCATTTACTGTTGAATTATCTAAAGACGGCGAGCCAGTAGTTAATAGAGCAGAAGAGCCAGCAACTGAAGAACCAGCTGTTGAAGAAGAAAAAGATGATACACCAAAAACAGGTGCAGAAAATCTTTTAGGAATTGCAGTAGCTACAATAGTTCTAGGATCAGTAGCATTTGTAATTTTAAAAAGAAAAAATGCTTAATTTAAAAAATTAATACATAAAAGGGGATGGACTTTATGTTAGTCTATCCTTTTAGTTTATTATGGAGTAGTTTATGGCTAAACATTTGGAAAATAAGAAAAAAGTTAATAAAAATGAGAATCAAGTAAACAAAAAAAGTAACAAGAAGAAAATATTTATAGGAATAATAATGTTTATTCTTATAGTTTTAATTATAGCTTCTTGTATATATATTTATAAATATTTTGCTGATACGAAAAATTCTCAAGAAACATCAGAGATACTTTCTAAAATAGAAGTTGATGAAGAAGAAATAACAGATGAGACTACAGAAAGAATGCTTCAGGTTAAAAAGCTTCAGGAGGAAAATAAAGATGTAGTAGGATGGCTTGAGATTCCAGATACAAATATTAGTTATCCAGTACTTCAAGGAGATGATAATGAGTATTATATGACTCATGATTATAAAAAGAAATATACGATAGATGGTTCACTTTTTTTAGATAAAGATTATGATTTTAAAAAGCCTAGTTCAAATTTGCTAATATATGGTCATAATAATAGAGGACATGATACTATGTTTGCTCATCTTCTTGATTATAAAGATGAAGAATTTTATAAAAAACATCCTATAATTAGATTTACTACAGAAAAAGAAGATGCAGAATATGAAATTATTTCAGTTTTTGAATCAAGAGTATACTATAAATCTGAAAAAAATGTTTTTAGATATTATTATTTTGTAGATGCAAAAAATGAAAAAGAATATAATGAATATGTAGAAAATGCCTTAGATGCATCTTTATACGATACTGGTAAAACTGCAGAATATGGAGATCAATTAATTACATTATCTACATGTGCTTTCCATACAGAAGACGGAAGATTTGCGGTTGTAGCAAGAAAAATTGAAAAATAAAATAAACTATTTATAATATAAAAG